>NZ_DBFSAP010000036.1:0-168330 GCF_048412355.1 Ellagibacter sp. | reverse complement strand
CCCTCTCCTAGAGCTTTCCACTAATGGCTCACTCGCCGTGATAGAAGTCGAGAGTGGTAAGTCCTCCTTCTTAAACGCCCTCCGCTTCTACCTTTTCGGTGGCTCACACGTTAGGTCGCAAAATCGAGGATGGCTTGACCGCAAGAGTTCCAAAAGTGAGATTGGAACTCGCTTGATGAGGGGCGGTACGCTGCGTATGAGGTATTGAGCTGGAGAAATACGTTTTCCTTGAAATAGCGGTCCAGAGGGTGCGCTTGTTTGGACCGACACCGTTATCGCTCTTGGTCCAGAAGCGCGATAAGTTCCTGTTGCGAGTGGACGCCTGCCTTGCGGTAGATGTTCGACATATGGGTTTTGGTGGTGCTCTCGGAAATGAAGAGCTTCTCAGCGATGGCCTTCGCATTGCGTCCTTGCGCGGCCCACGTGAGCACTTCCGCTTCGCGCGGGGATAGCTTGCAGCGCTTTACCAGGCGGGCGCAGCGCTTTTCAAGCGAGCTGTCCTGTTCGGCTTTTGTCGGCATGTCGACAAAAGTGATGGTACGGTAGCCGGGGACGGAGGATTCCTCGTCGAAGGGCAAAAAGAACAGGGATGCCAAGATGAAGCATGCGACGATGGCCAAGGTGATGACAAGGCTCGCATCTTGCGCCTCGCTTGCCACGGTGAGCGTGCCGATGAGCAGGCCTGCGGCGAATCCACAGTTGGCGGCAAGCTTTCCCCGGGTGGAGGTGTAGAGGACGGGGAATTCTTTCGCTGCGGCCAGAACTGCCAGGCAGCCGCAGTGAATGGTGCGGAAGAGAAACCAGCATACCACCATCACGCCGAGGGCCACGATGGCGAGCGCGCCGCCAGGTGCGAGATAGAGAAGCAGCGCGCACGATACAATGGCGGAGAAGAGGCGAAGCGCGCCCGAGTAGAGCATCGAGCGACGGTTTCCCATCGCCGAGGAGATGATGGCGTCAACAAGGATTGCCGCCGCGCCTGCGATCAGCACGTTTGCGGTTCCGGTGCGGAAAAGCAGAATGAAGGCATAGCCGAAGGCCACGTTGAGAGTGGCGCTTAGGATGTCGAGATGGCGGGTTCTCTTGAAGAATGTCGCCACGGGTTTGACGGACCTGTCGGGCTGGGGGCGGCGGCGGGGGTTTATGAACATGACGAGCAGCATACTTGCGAGCAGCATGAGCCAGCAGACGACGCCGAGAGCGAGCTTGGGAAGAAGCGCGGTGCAGAAGAGGAAGAGCAGCCCGCCGGTGCAGAAGACCGCTGCATGGGCGAATTGGTTGTGGCACAGGCCGCCATGGACCATGAAATCGTCCCATAGCATGAATCCCATGGCGATTGAAAACCCTGCGAGAAGAAGACATGTGTACGTGAGGGGGAGCGGAGGCGTTGCCCCTAGGGCGTCGAGCGCCATAATCAGGGGTGAGAGCGAACCGGGCAGAAGGCTTGCGAGGAAGAAGAGCTTCTTGTGGCAAAGCGCTACGCTGTCGCGGTGTCTAAACCAGAGCAGCAAGCCCTCCGTGCCGATGATGCTTCCGATGAAGAACACGAATTGCCCCAGATGGGCTTTGATAAAATCTATGCCTGGCGGGAGCTCTGCGAAGGCCCCGAAGAAGGCGATCAGGTAGTAGCCGTAATACAGGCAGAATCCCACAACAATAGTGAGCTGCATGAACCCGAGCCCCTTGGTTTTCACGATGTCCCCTTTGTTTCGCTGGTTTCCCTTATCAGCTGCACGCCCTCGTTGCGGCAGCGGATTGGGGACGTTACGTCGTCGCGGGTGAGCATCCCGAACGTGCCGCCTCGCCCGATTCCACTTCGTAAAACGCTTGTATCGCTTTCACGATCGAGGTTATGCCGTGGCTGCGGTCGCTGTTGAGATGCGGTTTCATCTGCGGATGTTTGAGAAAGCGCGGCTGCCATGCGGCGACGTCTTCGAGGGGCTGCGTATCGAGCATCCATGTGAGTGCCCCAAGCAGCCCCTCGATGATGAGGGAATCCGATCCAAGGCTCAGCTTCAGGCGACCGTTGCGCGCTTCGAGCATCAGCCAGGCGTTGCTTGCGCAGCCTTCTACCTTGCAATCGTCGGTGCGGTCTTCTTCTGGAATCGCGTTTAGATCCCCGATGAAGCTTAGGATGTACTCGAATTGCAGCAGGGTGTCGTCGAGCAGCTCAAAGTTGCCGAGAAACTCGTCTTCCCGAGCCTCTATCGATGCGGCCCCATTGCCGCTTTCGTATTGGGCGCCCATCGAAATCCCCCCATTCGTTTCGAGCGCGTCTGTCGAGGCAGGCGATTGCCAGTTTGTTTCGGCTATCGAGTCGCCTGCCATACGAGCGCGGCAAGCTCGCCGACACTATGGCAGAGCCCGGCCCTAAAACAATCGAGCTGCATGTGAAATTCCTTCTGCAGCGCCATGATCATAAGAGCCTGTTTGACCGTCGCGGAGTCGGCACCGTCGCAGTTTGCGGCCTTGTCCTCGCTTTTGACCAAGTCGGGTGCTATTTTCAGCATCTTGGCGAGGCTTGCCTGCGCCAGCTTCTCCAAATTGTCCCCTGCTGGTTCGGCTTCCTTTTCGTCAAGGCGGAACTTGGCCAAGATGAAGCGCTTGACCAGGCTCTCGACGCGCGGTTCATCGAGCTTTCCTGCCGCGCGGTCACTCTCGAACTCTTCGCAGACGAGGGAGGCTCCCCGCTTCGCAGCGAGGAGCCTATCCATAACGGCCTTATCGGGCATCGCGTGGACCCCTTAGGCCACGACCGGGGTGAGGCCGAGGCGCTTCGCGATGAACACGAACTGGTCGACGTAATCGCCGTATACGAGGGGGAGATGCAGTCCGAACGAGACGTGCTTCTGGAAGAAGTCATGCTCGTCGGCAACACGGAAGATGAAGCCTCCGTTGCAGTTGTCGGAATCGTATCCGAACCCTGCGACAATTTCTCCGCGACCGATGAACATTTCCTTGCAGTCGGACGAGATGCGAATCATCGTGATGACCTGGCCCTTATCCGCATCGAAATCATGGCGCTGGATCGCTCCGAACCCGGCGTCCAAAGCGAAGTGGCGCAAGGCGAAGTCGTCGAGCTCATCGAAGCCGTGAAGGCAGCGGCAGGGTGTCGAGTGGCTTACGAGATAGAGGTTGTTCTTGTCGCCATCGATAGGTGCCGAATATTTCGGGTCGGAGAAGTTAACCTCGCCGTCGGGCCCGAGCGGCGCGGGTAGGGTGTTGCCCATGTAGGCCGCTTTCCCCGTGAGCGCCATTTCGAGAATCATACACAAAACCGAGGTAACGTCGTACTCGCACGCGGAGCCCACGCCGCGCTCGAGGTTGAGGCTATGGGTGAGGCAGAAGGTGAACTGTTCCTCGTTGAGTCGCCTCGTCGAGCAGGCGTCAGGACAGGGCGCCGCGAATCCTGAGCAATCGTAGTAATCCATAACCTTGTCGACAACCTTGTACGCCTTAAGGCTGTTGACGAGGTACTTTTTCTCAATCTGACACTCGGATGCGTCGGCCATAAGGCTTTCGGCAAGCTCTTCGCACCAGGCGATTTCCTCCGGCGTGACGTTCATGGTCTTGCGGCCGGGGGTGGTGTGGTTGCCGTCTTCAGGCAGGGGAGAGAGGTAGTCCATAAGCTCGTGCACGTTCACGTAGCGGAAATTGGTTCCGAACGTGTCGCGCGCGAGGCAGAGGCTGTCGAAGGTATCGGTACCGCCTGCCATCGCCTTGTCGCCTCCGAAGCGCGGGGCGAGCAAGATGTTTGCAGTGCGCAGCGCCTTCTCGGCGCGAAGGCAAAGCAGCTTGTCCTTCAGCTCGGGCCAGCTTAGCGAGAAGATGACGTCGGCGCCTCGGCGTACGCTGGAAGCGAATGCCACTTGTCCGTACATCTTGAAGGGATTGGGGCCCATGGGCTTTTTGGTCCGAAGCGCAAACTCCTCAATGACGGTATTCGCGCCGAATGCGGTGTTAATGAGATAGAAGTCCGTGATGAGGTCGTCTGCGAGCGCCGTTTCGAACCACTCTTCCTTGATGTCCCAATCGTCGGTGGTTCGAATGACGGCCGGCTCCAAAACTTCGAACCGCGCGTCGTTGCGCAAGTTGAAATCAAGCGCCTTCTGCATCCCCTCATAGATCTTGCCGTTGATAATCGCGTCGAAGCCAGGCTCGAGCGCGTCACCCGATGACATGCGGCAGGGTCCCTCGTAGTAGTACTTGTGCTCCATTGCGAAGAACACCGGCTTGACCACCAGCTTCACGTCTTTTGCGCTACGCACCGTCATGGTTGCCTCTCCTTTCGGAGCGCTCTCACACGCTCCGTCTGATGCCGGTGCCTTCAATTCCCCTGCACCGGCATTCCCCTTATACGTTGAGAACAGTTCACCACGAACCGATGATGACGCTATCGTATAGCGGGTATGCAATAGCGGAATTCAGTATGGTGGTATGAGACAGTGAGCTGCGACTTTGCTGAATGACATGACAATAGGGACTCGTCACGCAATCAAAAGGGAAGCCTACTTCTTTTTTGAAGATTGTTGCGAAACGGAAACGGGGTAATCCTCAACGAAGTCCATGAGCGATTGCTGGGAGTGGATATCCGTCTTGCGGTAGATGCTGTAGATATGGCTTTTGACGGTGTGCGGAGAGATGGTCAGCTTGTTTTGGATATAGGCGGCGTTACGGCCCTTGGCGAGGTAGCGCAACACGTCGGTCTCGCGAGGGGAGAGTTGGTACATCTCGGCAACGGCGTTGCAGCGTGCTTCGAACACCTCGTGCTCGCTCATGCCCGCAGGCGCCGGCTGTGCGGGGGTTGCAACAGCTTCGCTTGGGGCAGGCGCACGGTCGGCATTCTCATCATGATGCTCCGATTGCGGGAAGAACACGGTGACGGCGAGGACGACGAGACATGCGGTGCACAGGCGAATGACCGTGAAAGCGTTGGAGTGGGCGCCGAAGACGACGGTCGTCGCGCTTGCGACGGCCCATCCGATGAGAAATCCCAGCGCGCTTGCTAAAAGGCGACGAGGAACCTGACGAAATACCGCCGCTTCTCCGAGCTCGACGCTCTTACGCACGAGATGCGCATAGGTCGTTGGCAAGAACAGCGCCCACGATGCGATGACAAGAAACGCGCAGACAATCTGGACGTACCCAGTTGAGAAGGGGATGCAGATGCAAGCGAGCACCGTCATGAACAGCAGGATTCGCTGCAGAACAGTGATGTTCAGGAAAATTTTCTTCAGGGAGAGCGCAACTAAGACAAGAGCGCCGGGGATCGTTGCGAGAAGGCCGATGAAGACATAATGAGAGCCGTAGTTGAACAAAAAGACGAAGGTCATCCCGAAAACGATACCGAAGGCAATAAAGGACGGCTCTACTTCGCGCGCGAATTTCCACGGTTTGTGTTCAACGGCGCTGAGCGGCGCGGCCTGCGAATTGTCTGAGTTCTCACTTGTGTACTTCAGCAATCCCACCGACAATGCGAGATAAACGAGACAGAAGACGGGCTGGAACTCAGTTGGCATAAGCGCTGCGAGTGCGAAAAGGGCGCCCCCGCCCAAAAGCGCTTCAGAGCAGAATCGGGCATAGGCACGCGATTTGGACCTGCCGCACACGTCGAGCCAGCTCACGGTGAAGAAGCCTCCGCCGATGCCGGCGAGAAGGTTTGCCGCGCAGAGCATGGGGGTCGGTATCGGGGCTTCTGCAAGCAGTCCGAGGCTCGTCAAGGGCACGATTGCGGCGAAAACGGTCTCGATTGCGAGTACGGGCGCGTTAAACGGCGTATAGGAAGCTCGTTTGCCGAGGAAGTGACAGATTGCATATCCGAGCGCGATGCCGATGAAGATGAACAGTTGGATCGTGTCGCGCTCGCCGGTGGGAAGGCTTTGCAAGAAGATCGCGAACAGCCAGTAGAACGTGATGAGCATCCATCCGAAAAAGAGGGCGAAGCCGCCTACCCCCAGCAATTCCATTGCGCCGTCAGCGCCACTGCGCTGCGTCTCTTTCGCCATCTTTCCCCCTTGAATAAGATACCGATATGCAAGAGAAACTGACCACGACGCGAAGCGGCATATCGCACGGTGCGCCCCAAAATCCCCAACATTCAGTATAAAGCTTTTCCCCTCCAAAATGCGGTTTTATCCCTTTGAAACCGGCTCAGATGAGCTTCGCGCCTAACGCGATCAAGGTTGGTCGGGCCGCGTTGCCCTAAACCTGGCCCGGTGGTTTGATTCCCATATCGGCAATCACGTCGGACAGGCTCGCCATCCCGAGCTCCTTGCAGGCGGCGGATACGCCAGGTGTTGCGCCCGTGGTGGCGTCGACAGTATCCGCTTCGCATTCCTCGCCCTTATGCGTGTCGCCATGGGCTTCTGCGGCGCTTTCGCGAACGTTGTCATGGCTATTCGAGTGAGTCGCACCTGATGTCGCGTCTACGGTTGCGCCCGTCGTCGCGTCAACGGTAGCTCCTGTAGTGGCGTGGACGGTTGCGCCCGTCATCGCGTCTATCTCGTATCCCGCTTCAATCTGTCCAGGGCGTCTCGATTCGCTTGGCGGTGCGGGGGCGTGGCCTTCCATTCCCATCTTCCTTTCGAGCTCTATCGAGCGGCCCGCCCAATCCGTCGGCCCGGTTGTGGCGTCGAGGTGGGCGATTTTGCCGTACGTGAGCGTAACGATGCCGTTTTTCATGGTGTGTCCCTGGATAACGAAAGGCACCCGCGCGCCGTTTGGGCGACACGGGTGCCGAATAGTACGGAAACCGAGCCTGATGTGCGCTTATTTAGCTTGCGCGTTTTCAGCCGGCTTCCCTTGCGGCTTGCCGCCTGCGAGGTCTTGCTTGGAAGGCTTCATAAACAGCGAGGCGATGATGCCCACGACGCCGATCGGCACCAATGCCCAGAAGGCGAGCATCGGGTCGCAAGCGCCTGCGGACATGGACGCGTTGAACGGCTCAAGCGCGTAGGAGGTGATCGTCTGGCCGAGGTACTGGCCGAACGTGAGGAACGAAAGTCCCAGAGCAACTGCAGTTGCGCCCCCCTTGAACACGTAGGTCGGGATCATCGGTCGGCAGCAGCCGTTCAGGAACATGTTGCCGATGCAGAAGAAGATGGCGTAGAAAACGAACACGACCATGTTGTTCTGGAAGGCAAGCGCGGAGCACACGGTGAGGCCGGTGATGCCGGAGACGACTGCGATGTACTTCAGGTTGCGCGGCAGTTTGTCCAAAATGAAGCCGCCGATGGGGGCGAGGATGCCGCATGCGGTCAGCGCGCCACCGATAAGGCCTGCCATCGCGGGATCCCAGCCAAGACCGCCAGCCGTGGGATCGAGCTGCAGCCAGGTCTTCAGGTACTGGCTGAAGGCATAGTTCATGTAGTTGAAGATCGCGAACATGAAGATGAGACACCAAAGCTGACGCTTCTTGAAGAACGGGAGCACCTCGCGGAACGACTTCGTCTCGGCGGAAACCTCGGAGGCCTCATCGGCACGGGGCTTGCGGAACACAACGGCGAACAGGATTCCGATGACCACGATGACGATAGTCCACACCCACAACAGGGTAACAAGGTTCTGCCCGACGGCGTGGTAGATGCCGTCACCGAACACGTTCACCGTAAAGATGCCGACCGGTGCCCAGATCGACCAGATGGCCATAGCGCGGCCGCGGGTCGTGTTGGGGAACCAGATGGACACGCACGTGGGGCCTGCGACAATCGTCTGTGCAAGGCCGAGACCCAAGATGAAGCGGCCCACGAGGAACGCCATGAAGCTCGAGGTGATCGTGAGGGCGCACACTGCGGAGCCTATGATCGCAAGGCCGAGACCGACGAGGGTGCCGACCTTCGGACCGAACTTTCGGACTACAAACGATGCCGGGAACGCCATGATGAGCGCTGCGATGGGCACGAGGCCCATGACGTTGGACAGGAGGCCGAACTGCGAAGGGTCGGCCTGCACGGATGCGCAGTTTGCTCCGAGCCAGCCCTTGAACACCGGGAAGGTGATGGCGGGCAGCCACATCCATGCGTAAACGATCGATATTGCGGCGAGCAACGAGACGACGAGCGTGATCCATGCGTAGCTCGGGGTTTTCTCTTGTGCGCTTGCCGCGGCATTGGGATTGCTCATTTTTCCCCTCTTTCAGTTGCGCGGCGTTCGTCGCGCAACAAACGGTCGGGCCTCGGGCGAGTGGAGGGTGGTACGCCGAATCGAGACCCGATCCCCTCTAATCAATAAAAATAGTGCCTTGAGTGCTTACAGGTTGAAGATGCGAGCAGCGTTGCCGCCCTTCATGAGCGCCTTCTCCTCGTCGGTGACGTCAAGCGCGTCGATGGACTCGACCGAGCGAGCCATCCACTCGTAGAAGACGGGGAAGGAAGAGCCCATGAGCAGGTGGTCTGCGCCGCAAACCTTCACAGCGCACTCGATCTGGTCTTTGCCCCAAGACATCGGGTGGGTCATGTCGAAGAAGATGTTGTTCTCGAGGTAACGGGTGTAGGCCTCGTGGTCGACGTTGGTGGCCAGACGGTTCATGGCCTCCTTTTTCTTGGTCGACTTGTGCGGTGCGAGGATTTCCTGCAGGCCGAACCAGTTGCCGCCGAACATGGTGTGGACGAACTTAAGGTTCGGGAACTCGTCGAACATGCCGGAGTAGATCTCGCGGCCGACAGCTGCTGCCTGGGCATGGATGCGGCCGAGCTCACGACGCAGAATCGTGTAATCATCGAAGTTCTGGAAGGCGTTCTGGCCGGGGGTGTGGTGCACGACAGCCGGAATCTTCATGTCGTTCAGGACCTTCATGTAGGGCTTGAATAGCTCGTCGTCGAGGAAGCGATCGCCATAGCAGCAAGCGAACTGCACGCCGACCATGCCGAGGTCCTCGATGCAGTGCTTGAGCTCGTCGACGTCTTCCTTGCGGCCGAACGGCGGAAGAACGGCGTTGGCAACGAGGCGGCCTTCGGAGCGCTTGCACATCTCGGCGGCCTGCTCGTTCACGATCTTGCACATGTCGAGGGGCAGCCATTCCTGCCACACCGGCATGCGCAGCATCGCGATGTCGACGCCAGCCTCGTCCATTGCCTTGATCTTGGTCTCGAGCGTATAGTCGCCGTCAACGTAGTTCAGGATCTGCTTGCCTTCGGGGTACTCAAGGATGACCTGGTCCTTCGTGCCGTCCGGGGTCTTGCCCAGATAAGCCTTCATGCCGAAGGTGACCGGCGCGGAGTACAGAAAGCCGTGAAGCACCTCTTCGTTGGTGAACAGGTTGGTCGGCAGGAAGTGCATGTTATCGTCGATAACGCGAGTTTCAGCCATTTTCTCTCCTTTTTTGTTGTCGGTTGTCAGTAGGTTTGAATGTATGAACGGGAGCCAAGCTACGCTTAACCCTCCTTATCTGCCTTGCCGGCGCCCATTGATAGGTATGGGGAGATCCGCCCAGGTGGTGAGGGAAGCCCTGGGGATGGAAGTAGGGATAACCACCTGGGCGGCGGATCGTCTAAAGGGTGATGCGGGGCGGGGAAGCGGGTGTGGTATTCGCTTCCCCGACAAGATTCCGCATCGGGCTTACTGATAGATCTGGTTGATCTCGTGCTTCGCCATCTTCTTCATGTTGGCGCTGCAACGGACTCGCCAGTCGATGCGGCCCTGCTCACGCTGGTACTCGGTGACTTCGTGAGAGAACTCGCGCGGAGCGCGCACGTCGATGTTCATGACATGCGTTGCGCACTGTCCCCCGAAATCATCGGCAAATTGCTGAGTCATGTTCTCCTCCTTCCCCCTCTCGTCTTTCCTCCGCTTGGGCAAGCGATAGGCGTGAATGCCGCCTTCCCCCGCCGGACGAAGCCTTATATGATCTACGCCTCGTTGATGGCGACGATCATCTGCTTGGGCGAGTCGACCTTGGCGGCCAGCTCCTCAATCGGGCCCCAGTCGAGGCATTGTGCCTGGCAGTGCTGAACGCACGTGGGCTTCTTGCCCTTGCCGCAGCGCTCTTCGCACAGGTCGCACCACTGCGTGAACTGAGGGATGAAATCGTATTGGAACACCTTGTTGGCCTCGTCGATATGCAAGGGACCCAGCTTGGTGATCTTGATGCCGAATTCCTTCTCGCTATAGCCGTGCTCCTGCTGGCAGGCGAGAACGCACGCCTCGCAACCGGTGCAGTAATCCACGTCGACGAGGATTCCCTGAATTGCCATTGTTAAACTCCTCTCGCGCGGCCTGTTAGTCTTCGGCCTTGTAGATCTTGCACATCATGGCCTTGTAGTTCGAACCGAAGCCCGACACGCCGGCGTCGAAGGGAACGAGGTTGTTAATCTGCGACTCGAAAACGCCGAACAGACCCTTCTTCTCGTCCTCGGTGTTTTCCTCTGCCTCGTCCTTGCGCTCGGGGAACCACCAGCCGTGCTCGCACTGCATGACGCGCGGATCGTAGCCGTCGTCGAAGGTGGCCTTGTACTTGCACTTGCCGTGCTTGTTCTCAAGCCACATCCAGTCGCCCTCTTCGATGCCGTGCTTCTTCGCCGTCTCCGGGTGGATATGGCACAGCGGGTCGGGATGCAGGGCGCGCAGCTTCTCGATCTGGCGCTGCTCGGAGTGGAAGAAGTGAGGTACGCGCATGCCAGAGGTCACGATGTAGGGGTACTCCTCGACATCCTCAGGCGCCGAATAGGGGCTCTCAACCGGCTCTACGTAGCTCGGCAGCGGATCGAGGCCAGACCACGAGGTGTGATGAAACACCATCGAGTAGATTTCGGCGCGGCCGGTCTCGGTGCGGAAGCCCACCTGGCCGTCGGGGCGAAGGTCGCCCGTCTCGTACTTGCGGTACTTGAACTCGGGGTACTTCCAGGTGGCGTCGCGAAGCTCTTCCCAGGTGAAACCGCCGTCTTCGAGGGCGTAGTCCCACATTTCCTGAACGTTGTCCCAAGGCCACGCGATGTCGTCGTTTTCCGGCTTGATCGCATGGGTGAGGCGCTTGCCGAGCTCGAGGAAGATCGTGTTGTCGGGCTTGGAGTCGCCGACGGGCTCGATCGCCTTGTTGATGCAGCTGATGCGGTAGGCGTTCAGTCCGCCGAAGCCGTCGCGCTCCTCGTAGGTTGCTGCGGGCAGCACCACGTCGGCGAGTGCCATCATGGTCGGCGTCATGAACAGGTCCTCGACCACGATGAAGTCGATCTGCTTGTACCACTCGAGCTGCTGCTCGGCCTGGGCGCCCATGGTCGCGAGGAAGTTGTTCGTCACGATGTAGGCCGCATGGATGGGAATCTCGCCGCGCTGCCACGCTTCGATGGTGGCGTTGGAGGAGAGGTTCTTGAAGCCCACAGCGAACATCGGGTAGCGCTCGATGCCGATGCGCTTTGCCTGCTCCTCGGGAGTCATGAGCTCATCCCAGCCCCAGGTGCCAACCCAGTTCGGCTGCTCGATGCCCCAGCAAGCGTCAGCCATGACGTTGCCGCCCGGGATGTCGAGGTTGCCGGTGATGCACCACATTGCCGTGATGGCGTGAGCAGCCTGCTGGCCGCCGGTTTGCTGGTCGAGGGCGACGCCCCACTGGATGGCCGCAGGATGGCTCGTCGCGTAGGTGCGGGCCACGCGCACGACGTCTTCCTTGTCGACCCAGGCGCGCTCGCACAGCTCGTCGAGGTCCATGTCGGCGACACGCTCGCAGACTGCCTCGAGGCCGTAGACCCACTTGTCGCAGAATTCCTTGTCATAGAGCTTCTCGTCGCAGATGACCTTCAACATGGCCATGGCGAGTGCTCCGTCTCCGCCGGGGCGGACGCGCAGCCAGTCCTTGCCGGCGCGAGCCGCGAGCCAGGTGAGCTGCGGGTCGACGACGGCAACCTTCATACCGCGCTTCATAAGGTCCAAGATCCAATGGCCGTAGAAGCCGTCAGCGTTGGAGTAGAAGGGCTGATGGCCCCACACGATGCAGTACTCGGGCACCGTGTAGCGGGGGTCGTCGTAGCGCTTGGGCAAGAACTGCGAGCAGTCCATAACGCACGAGCCGCCGAGCATGCACGCCATGGACGCGATGCGGGGCAGGTAGCAGGAGTTGCCGGCGAAATAGGGGACGCCCTCGTTCGGGGAGCCCATGCACGCGTTCAGGCGCGTGACCTGGTGAATATCGCGGCCCGTGCCCTGGCACATAGCAATCTTGTCGGGGCCGTAGGTGTCGGCGACCTTCTTGAACTCCTCGACGATGATGTCGTAGGCCTCATCCCAGGAGATTTCGACGAACTTGTCCTTGCCGCGATCTTCCTTCGCACGCTTCATCGGGTGCAAAAGGCGGTCTTTGTGGTAGACGTAGTCGGGGATGCAAAGGCAACGGCTGCAAAGACGGCCCTGGTTGTAGGGATCCTCGGGGTCGCCTTCGACCTTCACGAGCTTGCCGTCCTTCACGTAGGACAGAATGCCGCAGACGTTGTGGCATCCCGGTGCGGAACGTGCCGTGCCGCGGATGACGGTCATGCCGTCCTCTTCCCACTTCCAGGGCACCTTCGGCGTTTCAGCCGCAGGCGCTGCCGGGACGGTGTCGGTCTTCTTGGGAAGACGCGAGCCTCGGCGATACTTCTTTCCGTTGGTTTCCCCCCAGTGCTCTTGCACCGTGGACTCGGTAGAGTCTGCCATTGGGTTTCCTCCTTCATAATCGGAATACGTGATCGGTTTCGTCTTTCTATGCTGCCGCTCTCCTCGGCGGTCTGTCGCTCGTCGCACGCACTCGTCAGGTTGCGTTCACGATCGGCGCGATTCCGACGACTGCGAAGTTACGCCGCGCGCATGAGGACATACCCCCGATAAAAGATGAGAAGATGGATTTCAGTAGGTTGGAATTACACCCAATAGGCGGTCAGCCCATTGGTATGAGGTCGTGACCTGGTTCAATGGCGCTGTAGAGAAAGGATGCCCGCACGAGCGCTTCTTTGGTGGGGACGGCCGAAGAAGGGCTGGTTGCGCTGAATTTCGGCTGCTCTGCTACGCGGTCCGCCTGGTGGCTTTACTGGCGTTCTATTTGGACCCTTAAGTTTCATCTTTTCAGCCGATGCGCTCATCCTATTCCTTCCTCACCATAAAGGGAGGTTCCTCGTGTGACGGGATTTCGCAAGGGGCGGAATCGCTGCCCGGGGAGAGAGGAGAGGGTAATGGATTGCAAGTCTCAAGCGCTCGATGTCGATGCAAACGGGATCGGGGGAGAGGTTCGCTCAAGCGAGCGCACGCTTTCCCGTAGGGGATTCGCCAAGGCCGCGCTGCTTGCCGGAATCGGCATGGCGGGAACCGCTGCGCTCGGTGGCTGCGCGTCGGGGGCGGAGTCGGGCGGCGGCTCTGGCAAAGCGGAGCAGTCCACGGCGATCGACTTCGCGAAGCTCGAGGCGGGTTCGCTTCGAGTGGGCGCAGGGCATGCCGCGATCAAGCTCGATGAGTACTGCCCGATCGATGAGGGCAACACCCAAGCGGGACAGGCAAAGGGGACTTCCGACTTCGTTCACTCCGAGGGGTATTACACCAATGTCCACGAGGGGCATGACCTGCGGTTCTCGATCGTTTTGCTCGAGTTCAACGGTGAGAAGTATGCGATCTCGTCGATTGAACATGTAAACCCGGTCAACATCGACGACGACAAGAAGCTGATCGAGTCGCTGACGGGCGTTTCCGCTGACAAACAGTGGTATCACAACCCGCACGTCTTGAGCGCGCCGCACGATATCAACCAAGATGCGATCAACAACGCGATTGAGGAAGCGTGCAAGGCGGCGTTAGCCGGTATGAAGGACGCGAAGTTCGGCTTTGGCGAGGGCGTGACCTATGCCAACACCAACCGCTGCTACGAGACTGCCGACGGCTGGAACCAGGTGTCCAACGACAACGGCAACACCGATCACGTGCTGCCCGTCCTGCGCTTCGAGGGTACCGACGGCAAGCCGATCGCGATTCTCTACACCGTCAACATGGCCTCGGGCACGCTCGAGAACCAGATGAACTCCGAGATCGATCCTACGGGACGCCAGATTACCTGCGATATCGCTGGTCTTTCCGAGCGATTCGTCGAGGAATACTACGGCGGCGATACGGTGACGATTTACTTCGCTGGCTGCACGGGCGATCAGTGGGGCAGCGTTCGCGCCGAATACAATTATGTTGCGGGTTCGAAGAATGGCCTGGAATACAAGAAGGGATTTTTCGACAACGAGGCGGCGTGGCTTATGCTCGATGTCGCATCGAGCCGCCTCGGCGTTTCCGTGGTCGATACCGCAAACGCAATTTCGTGCGGCGATGTCCACGTCGTTTCGTACTCTAACGAGAAGTTCGAGTACAAGCAGCTCGACAAGGACAAGCTGAAGTCCGGTCCTGATCCGAAGGTCTTCCAGTATGTGCAGTCCGAATCGAAGCCGACGTGCACAACCGACGTTTCGGTGTTCGCAATCGACGATGTCGCGATTACGGGCGTCAAGCCGGAGATGAACATCCAGTCCCTGAAAGACATCAGGGCCGATTCGCCGTACGCGCACAATATCATGCAGAACTGGGTGAGCTTCGACGGCGATTCGGTGCAGGGCTATCTTCCCGATCAGGAAGGCTTCGACCAGAGCGGCAAGCAGGCCTCGAAGACGAACTTTATGCCCGGCTCGGCGGAGGAAATGGTTGGTCATGCGATTGATATGCTGAAGGAAAGCTATTCCGCAATTAAGAAGTAGGGATATTTTGCGCGGGCGTCCTCTTGGCAAGCGGCCTGAAGGGCTCCCCCGAGGCGAGCGTGCTACTTCCGGAATGCCCTGTGGGGGCGAGTGGGTTGCTTCTCGGGCGCCCCGCGGGACGAGGGGGCCTGTTTCGTGGCCAGATTAGAGCATCCAGGCGGCGCTCTTGGACTCACATATCGCCGAAATCTATCCATGAGGGGGGCCGATCATCGAGAAGAAGTGGTTGCGCGGTTGGTCCTCGCGTCGCAGCAACAAGTGCGCCGCCTGACAGGAGGTTGAAGAGCGAGCGAGCCGTCTGGTGAGAAGGCTTGGGATTCCGAATGCCCGCGCTTGTCAAAAAAAGTTGAAATTGGGTCTTGCGCCGACTGATGAGATGGGTATAATACTATCTTGCGCGTTCGGAAAGAGCGCAACTGATTGGCAGATTCCTCGGTAGCTCAACGGCAGAGCATCCGGCTGTTAACCGGAGGGTTGTAGGTTCGAATCCTACCCGGGGAGCCATTTTGAAACTGTTCGAACCCGTCGAGGGCAAAGATGCTCTCGACGGGTTCTTTTTATATTCTGACTTGAATTCAAGGTTATAGGGCGACGCGGTGGTGCGGGAGTAGCGTCTATCTGCAATGCGGATATATGAAGTTTCCTTGACTGCTCAGCTTTCGGGTACAATAGTCCACGTGCAAAACGGGCCTGTAGCTCAACGGTGGAGCAGGGGACTCATAATCCTTTGGTTCTCGGTTCGAATCCGGGTGGGCCCACCACAAAATGTAAAGCGCCGCCGAGAAACCTCGACGGCGCTTTTTCATGCTCTGCGTCTCGCGGTCTAGGCGGTGTAGACCATACCCATGGCCTCGCGAACCTCGCCAAGCGTTTCGTTCGCGATCTCGTTCGCGCGGCGGTTGCCGTCTGCCAGGATGTCGGCGATATACGCCGGGTCCTGCATAAGCTCTTCGCGGTGCGCGCGGATGGGCGCGAGGTAGTCGTTCACGCTCTGGGTGACGTACTTCTTGAGCGTGCCCGAGCCGCCGTCGCCGATTTCCTCCGCAATCTCAACTTCCGTGCGCCCGGTGCAAAGCGCCGCAGTGGTGAGCAGGGCGGACACGCCGGGGCGATTGTCGGGATCGAAGGTGATGTTGCGGTCGGAGTCGGTCTGCGACTTCTTGATGAGCTTCGCGGTCTCCTCCGCCGTCGCCGAGAGGCTGATGGCGTTGCCGTAGCTCTTCGACATCTTGCGGCCGTCAAGTCCGGGGATCAAAACGGCGTCGGTCAGAAGGCCGTCGGGCTCGGGGAACACCTGCGCGTAGCGCTCGTTGAAGCGGCGCGCGATCTGGCGCGTCTGCTCGATGTGCGGCAGCTGGTCTTTACCGACGGGCACGATGTTGCCCTTGCAGAACAGGATGTCGCACGCCTGGTGCACGGGGTAGGTCAAAAGCAGGCCCGTGAGCGCATGCCCCGACGCCTCCTGCTCGGCTTTCACCGTGGGGTTGCGCTCGAGCTCGGCTTCAGTGCAAAGCGAGAGGAAGGGGAGCATGAGCTGGTTCAATGCGGGAATGTGCGAATGCGTGAAGATGATGGTCTTCTCGGGGTCGATTCCGCAGGCCAGGTAATCGATCACCATGTTGTGCACGTTGTCAGCGATGTTGGCGGTCGTGTCGCGGTCGGTGATCACCTGATAGTCGGCGATGACGACGCGGGTGGGGACGCCGAGGTTCTGCAACGCCACGCGTTCCCTGATCGTGCCGAAGTAGTGTCCCAGATGCAGGCGGCCCGTGGGTCGGTCGCCGGTGAGCATGAGGTATTTCTCGGGATGCACGGCCAGGTCGGCGCGGATTTCGTCACTGCGCTTCTTCGATGCGAGGAAGCTATCTTCGTTGCTCATGGGTTCTTCTCTCCCTAATTACGTCACGTGCGGAAATGCATGTTTCGAAAGTATAGCAGTATAGACGCGTTGAAAATGTTGAAATTACCCCTTGCGTCCACTCGTGATGAGCGCTATTATATTCACTCGCATCAGGAACGAGTTTTGATGCAAGATTACTTGGTCGCTTGGCTCAGCGGGAGAGCATCGCCTTCACACGGCGGGGGTCACAGGTTCAAATCCTGTAGCGACCACCATAAAACCTAAAGGCCGGAAGTCACGAGCTTCCGGCCTTTTTCTCTTTTGCACGCCTGACCTTTCGTCCCGCGCGTGTACAATGCCACCCAGTGATAATTTCCAGAGAAGGAGAGCTTCGTGGCGAAATACGACAAACCGGTACCGACAATGGGAGCCGAGGACAGCCCCGACGCCATCTATGATGCGACCACGCTCGGCAAGCCCAAGATGATCGTCTTTGGCCTGCAGCACATGTTCGCCATGTTCGGCGCAACCATCTTAGTTCCGGTGCTCACGGGCCTCTCCGTTTCCGCCACGCTTTTGTTCGCGGGCTTGGGCACGCTTTTGTTCCACTTCCTCTCGAAGGGGAAGGTGCCGGCATTCCTTGGCTCGTCGTTCGCCTTCATCGCGGGCTATGCCGCTATCGCACCGAACGGCGAGGCCGAGCTTCTGCCCTATGCTTGCCTGGGCGTGGCGTGCGCGGGTCTTCTGTACCTCGTGCTCTCCGCGCTCTTCCGCGGCTTCGGCGCGCTTCGCGTGATGAAGTTCTTCCCGCCCGTGGTCACAGGCCCGATCGTCATCTCGATCGGCCTTATCCTCTCGAGCTCCGCTATCGCGAACGCCTCGACGAACTGGCTTGTCGCTGTTGTGGCGATCGCTGTCATCATCGTCGCGAACATCTGGGGCCGCGGCATGGTGAAGATTATCCCGATCCTGCTCGGCGTGCTCGTGTCCTACCTTCTCGCCGTCGCGCTCGGCGAAGTTGACTTCTCGGGCGTCGCCGCCGCTCCTTGGGTCGGCCTGCCTGTCGCCTTCGAGAACACGGTCTTCGCGCTCTCGAGTAACTTCGATGCGGGGCTTGCCATCACGGCTGTCATTACGATCATGCCGCTTGCGCTCGCGACCATGATCGAGCACATCGGCGACATCTCGGCCATCAGCTCCACGGTCAACCGCAACTTCATCGCCGAGCCGGGCCTGCATCGCACGCTTCTCGGCGACGGCCTGGCCACTATTCTCGCCTCGCTTTTCGGGGCGCCCGCCAACACTACGTACGGCGAGAACACGGGCGTGCTCGCGCTCACCAAGGTGTTCGACCCCCGCGTTATCCGCATTGCCGCGGTGTTCGCGATCTGCTTCTCGTTCTGCCCGAAGTTCGCAGCGGTGATCGAGGCCATGCCCGCTTGCGTCATCGGTGGCGTGTCGCTCGTTTTGTACGGCATGATCTCGGCTGTCGGTGTTCGCAACCTCGTCGAGAACAAAGTCGACTTCATGAAGAGCCGCAATGTGCTCGTCGCGGCGCTCATCCTCGTGCTCTCCATTGGCATCGCTTACTCCACGGCGGGCGCCATCGTGTTCGCCGTCGGCGGCATCACCATCTCGCTTTCGGGTCTCGCCGTAGGCTCGCTTGCGGGCATCGTGCTGAACGCGGTGCTCCCCGGCAAGGACGAATATTCATTCGGCGGTGACGCTCCCGAGCGCGCAGACGAACCCGAGATGCGCTTCCCGCTTGAAGGTGAGCTTCCCAAAGAGGTGAAGGAAGCCTAGGAAAGAGACCTACGCGAAGGCGTCTCATCTGGGAATTTGTCGGCAATGTGCATTTATCGCCACATCGCGGCGTTTAGGGGATTTACCCCTTGCGCTGCGATGCGGCGGGGGTATACTGACGCCAGCTCAAAACCAAATACGACGAAATGCGTTGACGAGGAAAGTAAGGACGAACCCATCTCTCAGAGAGCCGGCGGATGCTGCGAGCCGGTGGTGGGCGGCCCCGAATGCCACCTCCGAGCAGTTCGGCGCGAACGTTTTGCGTGCTTTGCGAATGACCTTCGCAATCGCGTGAGGCAAGTAGCCTGAATCGGCGACTCCGTTATCGGTCCGCGGTTTATTCCGTTGTTCCCAAGAGGTCCTGGTGCAGGTGCTTGCAGCCAGGATTTTTTTATGGGCGGTGACGCCCGGAGGGAGGACTCGGAACATGCAGCTTCGCAGCGATGCCATCAAGGTGGGTGCCGCGCGCGCCCCGCATCGCAGCCTGCTCAAGGCTGACGGAATCACCGACGAGGAGATGGGCCGCCCGCTTATCGCCGTCGTCAATTCTCGCAACGACATCATCCCCGGCCACAACAACCTCGACAAGATCTGCGAGGCCGTGAAGGCTGGCATCTACCTCGCGGGCGGCGTCCCGTTCGAGGTGTCCACCATCGGCGTGTGCGACGGCATCGCCATGAACCATGCGGGCATGCACTACTCGCTCGTGTCGCGCGAGGTTATCGCCGACAGCCTGGAGTGCGCGGTCGAGGGTCACGCGTTCGACGGCATCGTGTGCATCCCCAACTGCGACAAGATCGTCCCTGGCATGATTTTGGGCGCCCTTCGCGTGAACATCCCCACTGTGTTCGTCTCCGGCGGCCCGATGCTTCCCGGCCACGAGCCTGGCTGCACGGGCGGCCCTACGACCGACCTGAACACGCTCTTCGACGGCGCGGGCAAGGTTGCTGCCGGCACGATGAGCGAGGATGAGTTGAAGTATTACGAGGACACCGCGTGCCCGACCTGCGGTAGCTGCTCGGGAATGTTCACCGCGAACTCCATGAACTGCCTGTGCGAGGCGCTTGGTATCGCGCTTCCCGGAAACGGCACCATTCCCGCCGTGTACTCCGAGCGCCTTCGCCTTGCCAAGCATGCGGGCATGAAGGTCATGGAACTGCTCGAGCGCGGCATCAACTTCCGCGACCTCGTGTCCGAGGCGGCGATTCACAACGCGATGGAGTGCGACATGGCCTTCGGCGGCTCCACCAATACGGTGCTCCACCTGACCGCCATCGCCCAGGCGGCGGGGCATCCCATCACGATGGACGATTGGGACGCTGCGAGCGCGCGCACGCCTCATCTCGTGAAGCTGCAGCCCTCGGGCCCGCGCCCGCTTATCGACCTCTATGCCGTGGGCGGCGTGCCTGTCGTCATGCACGAGCTCAATGAGCTGGGGCTTCTCGACGAGTCCGCACTTACCTGCATGGGTACGCTTCCCGAGTATATAAAGAACTGCACGAAACCCGCCGATGGCGAGGTGTGCCGCACGCACGACAACCCGTTCTCGAAGGTCGGTGCGCTGCGCGTGCTCCACGGCAACGTCGCCCCTGACGGCGGCATCGTGAAGAAGTCGGCCGTCGACCCCTCGATGCTCACGCACACTGGCCCCGCCCGCTGCTTCAATTCCGAAGAGGAAGCCTGCAAGGCCATCTTCGCGGGCGAGATCAAGGCGGGCGACGTCGTCGTCATCCGCTACGAGGGCCCTGCCGGCGGCCCCGGCATGCGCGAGATGCTCACGCCGACGTCCGCCATCGTGGGCATGGGGCTTTCCAAGTCCGTGGCGCTCATCACCGACGGCCGCTTCTCCGGCGCCTCGAAGGGCCCATGCGTGGGACACGTGAGCCCCGAAGCTGCGGCGGGCGGCCCCATCGCTCTTATCGAGGACGGCGACGAGATCACGGTCGACATTGAAGGGGGAGAAATCAATCTCCATGTCGACGACGAGGAGCTTGCCCGCCGCCGCGCCGCGTTCGTCGCACCCGCACCGAAGCACAACCATGGCGTTCTCGCCAAGTATGCAAAGCTCGTCTCATCGGCCGATAAGGGGGCGTATGTCTCGTGAGTAACACTTTGAAAAGTAAGAAACCTCAGATTGGCGGGCCTTTGGGCCTGGGCAGCAAGACCGAGAAGCAGGGCCTTCGCATGAACGGCGCTGAGGCGATTATCGCCTCGCTCGAGGCCGAGGGCGTCGATTTGGTGTTCGGCTATCCCGGCGGGCAGGCGATCAAGATCTACGACGCGCTCTACGACAGCAAGCAGATCACGCATATCCTCGCTCGTCACGAGCAGGGTGCGGTGCATGAGGCCGACGGCTATGCGCGCGCGACGGGTCGCCCCGGCGTTGTCATTGTCACATCTGGCCCCGGAGCCACGAATACGGTTACGGGCATCGCCACGGCCTACATGGACTCCGTGCCGCTCGTCGTTATCACCGGCCAGGTGCCGCGCGGCGTCATCGGCACCGACTCGTTCCAGGAATCCGACATCGTCGGCATCACGATGCCGATTGTCAAGCACTCCTTCCTTCTGCAGTCTGCCGACGAGCTTACGACAACTTTCCGCGAGGCGTTCCATATTGCCTCGACCGGTCGTCCCGGTCCCGTGCTTATCGACGTGCCTTCCGACATCCAAAGCGAGCAGATCGTCTTCAACTATCCCGACGAGGTGAACCTGCCGTCGTATCGTCCTACGTACAAGGGCAATGCCAAGCAGATCAAGCAGGCGGTCGGCGTGATCGAGCGCGCAAGCAAGCCGATTCTCTACGTCGGCGGCGGCGCAATCGCATCTGGTGCCACCGAAGAGCTCGTGAAGCTTTCGACCATGATGCAGATTCCCGTGGTGACGACGCTCATGGGCAAAGGCGCCTTCCCGGCGTCGCATCCGATGAACTTGGGTCCCGTCGGCATGCACGGCTCGAAGTTCGCGAACCTAGCTATGACCGAGTCCGACCTGATCATCGCGGCGGGCGCGCGTTTCTCCGACCGCGTGACGGGCAAGCTCTCCGAGTTCGCGCCCCATGCGAAGGTCATCCACATCGACATCGACCCGGCCGAGATCGGCAAGATCCGCGAGGCGCAGGTGCCCATCGTCGGCGATCTGAAGGGCGTCGTCGCGGGCATCGTCGCCACGATCGAGAAGGAAGCCTGCGCGCCGCGCACCGAGGCGTGGAACGCACAGATCGCGGAATGGCGCGAGCGCTACCCGTTCTACGATGCGCAGATCACCGAGAACCCTGACGAGATCGTTCCCGAGATCGCCATGCAGAAGCTCTCCGCGAAGCTCGACCCGCACAATTCTGTCGTCGTGACCGAGGTTGGCCAGCACCAGATGTGGGCCGCGCAGTTCATCGACCGCGAGGAGCCGCGCAGCTTCATTTCCTCGGGCGGCCTGGGCACGATGGGATTCGGCTTCCCCGCATCCATCGGCGCCGCGTTCGGGCGCCCGGGCGCGCAGGTAGTCTGCATCGCAGGTGACGGGTCGTTCCAGATGAATAGCCAGGAGATGGCGACTGCCGCCATTCACAACGTGCCGGTGAAGGTCGTCATCATGGACAACCGCGCGCTCGGCATGGTGCACCAGTGGCAGAAGCTTTTCTATAGCGAGCGCTACTCGTTCACCGAGCTCGATGCGAACCCGGATTTCGTGAAGCTCGCCGATGCGTACAGCTGGCAGGCCGAGCGCGTGACCGACCCCGCGAAGCTCGACGAGGCCTATGATCGCATGCTCGCCTGCGACGGTCCTTTCCTTTTGGACGTTGCAATCTCCGACCAGCAGAACGTGTTCCCGATGGTCGCGCCTGGCAAGGCGATGAGCGACGTCATGGGCGCGATCGACGTGGCGGTCGGCGCCGTGCGCACCGATGTGCCGGGTGAGCCAGCGCCGGTGGTGCGCGAGAAGTCGCCCTGTGCGAAGATTGACGCGCAGTTCGGCGGCCGCTGGGAAGCCGACCCTAAGGACAAGGGCCCGCACCAGGGCGAGGGTTCGAACGGGGAAGGCGCCGCTGAAGAGGAAGGGGATGTTCGATGAAGCATATCCTGTCTATTCTGGTCGAGAACAAGCCAGGCGTGCTCTCCCGCGTGACCGGGCTCATCTCGCGCCGCGGGTTCAACATCGACTCGCTGTCGGTGGGTCCGACCGAGGACCCCACGATGTCGCGCATCACCATCATCGTGAAGGCCGACGACGTGGCATACGAGCAGATTACCAAGCAGCTGCACAAGCTGGTCAGCGTCTATAAGATTAGCGACCTTACAAAGGAGTCTGCAATCGAGCGCGAGCTTGTGCTCTTCAAGGTGAACGCGTCGCCCGAGCGGCGAAACGAGATCATCGAGATCACGAACGTGTTCCGCGCGAAGATCGTCGACGTGGGCAAAAGCTCGCTCACGATCGAGGCGACGGGCGACGAGAGCAAGCTCAAGGGCATGGAAGATCTCTTCCGCGCCTACGGCATCAAGGAGATTACGCGCACGGGTAAAATCGCCATGAGCCGCAACTCCAAGGAAGTGTAGGGAGCAAAACCCGTACTCCACCAGGGTATTTCCGCGAATGCGGTTGCCATAGAGCAAGGTGAAACCAGCCAAAAAGAAAGGATAAACTACCATGGCTGTGACAATCTATTACGAAGAGGACGTCAACCCGAAGATCATCCAGGGCAAGAAGATCGCCATCATCGGCTACGGCTCGCAGGGTCATGCCCATGCGCTCAATCTCATGGACTCCGGCTGCGACGTGCGCGTCGGTCTCCGCGAGGGTTCCAAGTCCGCCGAGAAGGCTCGCGAGGCCGGCCTTAAAGTCGTTGACATGGACACCGCTGCCGAGGAAGCCGATCTCATCATGATCCTCACGCCGGACGAGACGCAGCCGAAGGTCTACGAGGAGCACATCAAAGATCATCTGAAGGCTGGCGATACCCTTGCGTTCGCCCACGGCTTCAACATCCACTACGGCTACATCAAGGCTCCTGAGGATGTGAACGTCATCATGTGCGCTCCTAAGGGCCCGGGCCACATCGTCCGCCGTCAGTTCACCGAGGGCTCGGGCGTGCCCGACCTCGCATGCGTGGCGCAGGACGCGACCGGCGATGCATGGGATATCGCGATGTCCTACTGCTGGGGCGTCGGCGGTGCCCGCTCCGGCATCATCAAAGCCACGTTCGCCGAGGAAACCGAAGAGGACCTCTTCGGTGAGCAGGCAGTCCTTTGCGGCGGCCTCGTCGAGCTCGTCAAGGCAGGCTTCGAGACGCTTGTCGACGCCGGCTATCCGCCCGAGCTCGCTTACTTCGAGTGCTACCACGAGATGAAGATGATCGTCGACCTCATGTACGAGTCCGGCATCCACTTCATGAACTACTCCATCTCCAACACCGCCGAGTACGGCGAGTACTACGCGGGCCCGAAGGTCATCAACGAGGAATCTCGCGAGGCCATGAAGCTCATCCTGAAGCGTATCCAGAACGGCGAGTTCGCGAAGGAATTCGTCGCCGATTGCGAGAATGACCACAAGTGGCTTATCGAGCATCGCGAGGCGATCAACAACCACCTCATCGAGACCACTGGCGCCAAGATCCGCGGCATGTTCTCCTGGATCAAGTCTGACGAGCAGTAGTTCGGCGCAAGCTGATTGAATTAAGCGGGGCCCGCTCGGTGTGAGCGGGCCCCGCTTGCGCTTGGGTAAAAGCGATTTAATCCTCGAAGGATAGTTTTTCGTAGACGCCGAGCAGCGTGATGTCGAAGTATTTCTCGGTCTTGGATCCGCGGTTGTTGTCGTAGTTGTAGTAGTTCCTCTGGCTGAGCTTCATCTTTCCCGAGACAACTGGCGTGTAGTACTGACTGTGCTCGATGGCGCCCTTCGACTTGATGTAGCGGTCGGCCTTAGGCTCGACGCCGGAGACTGAGAAGCTGTAGTCTTCCTTCTTACCAGCGTCGGGGAGCGCGATGCTGGCCTCGTCCTGCGCGAAGAGTATCTGGTGCAGTGTCTTTTTCCCGCCGTAGTAGTCGTAGATCTTTCGGAAACTGTCGATATCCGCCACAAGATGGGCATCGCTGCTCACGGTGAGCTGCGGCTGGTTTGCGCCCGTGCTCTTGTTCACCTTGAGGACGGCCGCTTGCGTCATGAGCGTGACTTCCTTGCCGGGCACCATGAAGTGACGCCACTTATCCGCATGCGGAACCACCTTGTAACTCTCGATTAGGCGGGACGCGCGCGCGGCGTAGCCTTCCTCGCTGTTGCTTGCGTTGTCCCTTGTTGCGCGAATGCGGCTGAACTCGTTTGTCACCTCGTAATCGTTGGCGATCTCGTTCGCTGAGTCGGTTCCGAAGAGCTGTTCCCAACTTGCGATACATTGACTGAGCTCAACTTTTCTCTGCTCGTCGGATAGCGTGACATCATCGGCAAGATAGTCCATGTATCCCCTCAGCGCGAAGGCTGCGTATCCGCACAAAAGCCCGAACTTGTTGACAACCTCATCCTGAAAGCCCACTCGACCCGCAATGGTATTTTGCTCCCAAGGGCTTTTGAGCAGGGATAACTTGAAGTATGCCTCGAGCGGGTTCAGTGCGACACCGACCTGCTCCGCCAAAAGCGCGCTGCAGTAATCGATGGCGTAGGCGTCGACGGTCTTCCCGTCGACGGTAAGCTTGGGGTTATCGGCGGAGCTTGCCGTCGCAAGGTACATGGCGACCCGTTTGCGCGCGGCGATGTAGTCGTCGGTTCCCTCCTGGAAATCCTTCATGTAATCGCGGTTGAACTTCTCGATGAAATCCACCAAATCGGTCGTATTGCGGAAATACGTTTTGATCAGTTCGTTGATTATCGAGCAGAGCTCAGCTTCCTGAATCGCCGTGTACACGGCTTGGATTTCCCGCTCGATGTTGTCGAGGCGCGCACTGATCTCGCCAAGGGCGCGCTCGACGCCGTTGTTCGAGCCGAAAATCGCAGATAGGAGTGTGTTCGTGGCGTAGGTGACGGTCTTGTTGAGCGTGAGGTTGGCAACGCCTTTCAAGATGGTATCGATGTCGCCCTGGACGAAGGGGATGTCGTTTTCGGCGCCTTGGTTTGCGGCCGCTAGCTCCTCGTCGGTGGGAAGCTCGATGCAGTTCTCGTCGATGGGAGCGTCGGGGTCGGGCTGGAAGTCCTCAAGGCGGTTCCATTCGGGGTCGTCGCTTGTGAGCTCGGGCTTGTCGGAGAAGGTGGCATCGGCATCGCTGTCGGTGGCGGTGTCCGCCTGGCTGCCCTTGGCGGAATCCGCGATTGCCGCGCCGGCTTCGTCCGCATATGCCTTTTCGGGACCTAATGAAACAGGGAAGGCGGCGGTGCTCGTCTTCGCAGCATCCGCCGCCTCGACAACGGCGGCGGGAAGCTCAAGGTCTGCGCACAGGCCCAAAACGAAGGTGCGTTCGTCTTCGGTTCCCTGGCCTGTCAACACCCGCACGAAGGCCTTGTTCGCCTGCGACGCGTAATCGGCGTCGACGGTGTGAACGGCGCAGGGGACGGATTCGAACTCGACCTGCTCTGCGTAGGGCGCGTACACCTCGCTCACGAGTGCGCCTGCGTTCACGCGCGCGTCCGCGCGGCTATCACCCATGATCACCGACTGCACCGATGATTCGGGGTGAAGCTCGGCATCGGCCTTTCCCGCGACGATAAGCGATGCTATGCTGCCCGAGACTTCCGCGCGGTCGATTCCGCCCAAGAAAAGCGCGTCGATCGTCGCGTCTTCGTCGACTAAAACCACGTAGCGGGACGCGATGTCGTCTGCGGCGAGCATCTCGATGTCGCCGTGCACGCGCACGGGCACGTTCGCGGGCCCGATCTGCATGACCCGCTTCACACCGTCGGCGTCGCAGTAGGCGATGGCGAGCGTTTCGCCATCGCCGCTCGGGACGATGCCGAGTTTCGAGCCGGTGAACGCGATTCCCTGCTTGGTTTCCTCCGTCTGGTCGGAAAACCACTTCCCGTCTTCCACGCGAAAGCTCGTTTCGCTTGGGGTGGGCGCGGCATGGTGGGGGGAGTCCGCCGTGCTTTTCGCCTCGCAACCTGCGAGCATGGCCAGCGTGCCTCCCGACGCAATGACCGTCGTCGCGGCGGCTCCGAGCTTGAGTGCGTCCCTTCTTGTGATCGCGTTTTCCATGCGTCCCCCTTTCGTGGCGCCTTCCCGCCGAATGTCGGCGCGTCTAAGGCGTGGCGTGCTGGGTTTCCTTAACGTGAAATTATACAAGGAATTCACATTCACTTTTGCGCCACACGGCCCTGAAAAGGGATGCGGCGTGCATCTTCGGGCCAAGGTGTCCCACCAAGGCGCGTAAACCCTTCTGCCGACGATGCGCGCCCGCGCGGCCGAATGAGCGGGCGTTTCGGGCCCTTCGCTTGAGCGCTTTAGTAGAATAAAGTATATATCTGACTCTCGCGAGTAAAGGAGTGCGCTTATGGGTAGGGTGTTCAACTTTTCTGCAGGTCCCGCAATGCTTCCCGAGGAGGTCTTGAAGACCGCGGCGGCGGAGATGCTCGATTACAACGGGTCTGGCATGTCGGTCATGGAGATGTCCCATCGCTCTGCGACGTTCAAGGGAATCATCGAGACCGCCGAGCAGGACATCCGCGATCTCATGTCCATCCCCGACAACTACCGCGTCCTCTTTTTGCAGGGCGGCGCCACCCAGCAGTTCGCGGCAATTCCTATGAACCTTATGCGCAACAAGGTTGCCGACTACATCGTGTCGGGCAACTGGTCGAAGAAGGCCTTCAAGGAGGCGAAGCTCTACGGCACCGCGAACCTTGTCGCTTCCTCCGAGGACGAGAACTTCACGTGCGTTCCCGATTTCGACAGCGCCGCTTTCTCGCCCGACGCCGACTACGTCTACATCTGCCAGAACGAGACGGTCTACGGCACGCGCTACACCCACCTTCCCGAGACGGGCGATATCCCGCTCGTCTCCGACGTCTCCTCGATGTTCCTCTCCGAACCCGTCGACGTCTTCAAGTACGGCCTCATCTACGGCGGTGTGCAGAAAAACGTCGGTCCCGCTGGCGTGGTCATCGCCATCGTGCGCGACGACCTTATCCGCGAGGACGTTTTGCCTTTCACGCCCACCATCATGCGCTACAAGACGCAGGCCGACGCCGGCAGCCTGTCGAACACGCCGCCCGCCTACGGCATCTACGTCTGCGGGCTTGTCTTCAAATGGCTCAAAGAGCAGGGCGGACTTGAAGCTATGCAGAAGCGCAACCAGGAGAAGGCGGCGCTGCTCTACGACTACCTCGACCAGTCGAAGCTCTTCAGCGGCACGGCGCAAAAGGAGTTCCGCTCGCTCATGAACGTTCCCTTCGTCACGGGCGATGCCGATCTGGACGCGAAGTTCATCGCCGAGGCGAAGGCGCGCGGGCTCGAGAGCCTGAAGGGCCATCGCAGCGTGGGTGGCATGCGCGCGAGCATCTACAACGCGATGCCGCGTGAGGGCGTCGAAGCTTTGGTCGCGTTCATGGAAGAGTTCGAGAAAAACAACGCATAAAGCCGTATAGTTGTGCTGACGGAAACGAATTCGGCCGCGGGGGAGCGTTCCCTCGCGGTCGAATTTGCGAATCGAGCGCGCGATAAGCGGCCTTGTCTGAGAAGGGAATTCGCCATGACGCACAAGAAGGTTCTCGTAGCCGATCGGATCGCGAAGGAGGGTATCGACGTCCTGCGCGATAAGGGCTACGACGTCGACGTGAAGCTCGACCTGACTGAAGACGAGCTCGCGGCGCAGATCGCCCCCTACGATGCGATCGTTGTGCGCTCGGCGACGCCGGTGACGCGTCGGGTCATCGAGGCCGCGGAGAACCTGAAGATCATCGGCCGTGCTGGCGTGGGCGTCGACACGATCGACCTTGACGCGGCGACCGAGCGCGGCGTCATCGTGTGCAACGCCCCGACCTCGAACATCATGAGCGCAGCGGAGCACACCATGGCGCTCATGCTCGCCTGCGCGCGCCAGCTTCCTCAGGCGAACGCGAGCATGCACGAGGGCAAGTGGGAGCGCTCGAAGTTTTTGGGCAAGGAGCTCTACGAGAAGACGCTCGCCATCTTCGGCTTGGGCCGCATCGGCGGGCTTGTGGCCGAGCGTGCGCGTGCCTTCGGCATGAAGATCATCGGGCACGACCCGTATTGCAGCCCCGAGCGCGCCGACCAGCTGGGTGTTGAGCTTTTCGAGCGTGTGGAAGACGTGCTCGCGCGCGCCGACTTCATTACCGTGCATCTGCCGAAGACGCCCGAGACCATCGGCATGTTCGGTCCCGAAGAATTCGCGGCCATGAAGGACGGCGTCGTGCTGATCAACGCGGCGCGCGGCGGCATCTACAACGTGAAGTCCCTCTCCGATTTCGTCGCTGCGGGCAAGATCTTCGCCGCAGGTATCGACATGTTCGAGGAAGAGCCGTGCACGGGCAGCCCCCTGCACGAGTTCGACAACGTGCTCTTGACGCCTCACCTGGGCGCTTCCACTCACGAGGCGCAGGTGCGCGCCGGCGTGCAGATCGCGGAGTACGTCTCGAGCGGCCTTGAGGGCTCCATCGTCCCCACGGCGCTCAACATGACGCTCGTTCCGCCCGAGATGATGGACGCGGTGGGCCCCTATGTTCCCGCCTGCCAGATGATGGGCCGCATCCTGGCGCAGATCTTAGGCTGCATCCCCAAGACGCTGCGCGTCGAGGCGGCGGGAACGATCGCGAACGCGGATGCGTCCATCCTGGTCGCAGGCGCGCTCGACGGCATCTTGGCATATCGCCGCGCGGGGTCGGTCACGCCGGTGAATGTGGAGTCGGTCGCCGTGCGCCACGGCATCAAGGTGGACACCGCCTCGATTGCCGACGCCGACGAGTACGCGTCGGCCGTGAAGGTCGTCGCCGATGGGGTCGAAGTCGGTGCGACGCTCTTCGGCTCGATGCAGCGCCCGCGCATCATGTCGTTGCTCGACTACAAGATCGACATCGCGCCCGCCAAGCAATCGCTCGTGTTCGAGTACGTCGACGCCCCCGGCCGCATCGGCGCGATCGGCACGTTGCTCGGCAACGAGGGTGTGAACATCACGACGATGCAGATCGGCACGAAGCCCTCCGAGAAGACGGCGCTCGTGTACATGAACGTCGAGGGCAACGTGAACGACCAGCTGCTCGAGAAGCTCTCGAGCACGCTTGACTTCAAGAACGTGTGGTCGTTCAGCCTGTAAGCGTTCGCTTCCTGCGTCTAAGCGCGCTTCTATGGGCGCCCGATTCCGAGGCGATATCGCCAAAGGGTCGGGCGCTCCTGTTGTGCAGGGCGCCTATCTGGGATAACGCGTCTGCGATGGCGGCTATTGACCCACGCTGGGGCGAGCAAGCTCGATGCCTCGAACCTGTGCGACCAAACCGCTATACACGAACGTATGTCCGATGAATTTGCTGTGTCGTCGTCGCGTTGCGGGCGCGGCATGTGGTAAAGTCGGTCATTGTGCATCGCGCCAGCAGAGTCTGGCCCACAGGACCCGCCAGCAACGTCGCGCCCTTTGCGCCGCGCATCGAGCGGGAAGGCAGCTTTGCCCCGAGGGGCTTGGAAGCTGCACCAGAGGAAACACTATCATCGAAAGAGCGAGAATGGCAAACACCACGGCCGATTACGGCAACGACAGCATTCGCCAGCTGAAAGACGAGGAGCGCGTCCGCCTTCGTCCTGCGGTCATCTTCGGCTCCGATGGCCTTGACGGCTGCGCTCATGCCGCCTTCGAGATCCTGTCCAACTCGGTCGACGAGGCCCGCCAGGGCTATGGCGATCTCATCACTCTGACCGCGTTTGCCGACGGCTCGATCCAGGTCGAGGACCACGGCCGCGGCTGCCCGCTTGACTGGAACCCCACGGAAAAGCGCTTCAACTGGGAACTCGTCTTCTGCGAGCTGTATGCAGGCGGCAAGTACAACAACAATCAGGGCGGCGACTACGACTTCTCGCTCGGCACCAACGGCTTGGGCTCGTGCGCCACGCAGTACGCCTCTGAATACATGGACGTCACCGTATGGCGCGACGGCAACAAGTACTCCCTGCATTTCAAGAAGGGCAAGGTCGTCGGCGCCAAGAAGAAGGCGCTCGAGGTTGAGCCTTCTGCCGAGAAACGGACGGGTACCACCATCAAATGGCGTCCCGACCTTGAGGTTTTCACGTCTATCGACATCCCTGCCGAGTGGTATCGCGAGACCATGCGCCGCCAGGCGGTCGTCAACGCCAATGTCACCTTCCGTTTGCGCCTTGAGGGACCTAAGGGTTTCACGGAGGAAGACTTCTGCTATCCCAAGGGCATCGAGGACTACGTTCTCGAAAAGGTAGGTTCCGAGTATCTGACCGAGCCCTTCTTCATCCAGGCCGATCGCCGGGGCCGCGATCGCGACGACCTGCCCGACTACAACGTCAAGATCACCGCGTGCCTGTGCTTCTCCCGTACCTTCCAGATGCAGGAGTACTACCACAACTCGTCGTGGCTCGAAAACGGCGGTTCGCCTGAAAAGGCCGCCCGCAGCGCTTTGACCAGCGCACTTGATGCCTATATCAAGTCGCAGGACAAGTACACCAAAAACGAGTCCGCTATCAAATGGCAGGACGTGCAGGACTGCCTCGTGCTCGTGACGAACTGCTTCTCGACGCAGACGTCCTATGAGAACCAGACGAAGAAGGCCATCAACAACCGCTTTATCCAGCAGGCTATGACGGCTTTTTTCAAGGAGCGCCTCACGACCTATCTCATCGAGAACAAAGACGATGCGGGCAAAATCGTCGACCAGGTGCTCATCAACAAGCGCTCGCGCGAGAACGCGGAGAAAACCCGCCAGAGCATCAAGACCAACCTGCAGCAGAAGACCGACATGGCCAACCGCGTGCAGAAGTTCATCGACTGCCGCTCGAAGGACAAGGGCCGCCGCGAGATCTACATCGTGGAGGGCGACTCGGCGGCAGGTGCCATCCGCACGTCTCGCGATGCCGAGTTCCAGGGTGTTATGCCTGTTCGAGGCAAGATCCTCAACTGCCTCAAGGAAGACTACCCGCGCATCTTCAAGTCCGACATCATCATGGACTTGCTGCGCGTCTTGGGCTGCGGCGTCGAGGTTAAAGACAAGCGCATGAAGAACCTCGGCACCTTCGATTTGGAAAACCTCAACTGGAGCAAGGTCATTATCTGCACGGACGCCGACGTCGACGGCTACCACATTCGCACGCTCATCCTCACGATGCTCTACCGGCTCGTGCCGACGCTTATCGACGAGGGCTACGTCTACATCGCTGAATCGCCGCTCTACGAGATCAACTGCAAGGAGAAGACCTACTTCGCCTACACCGAGCTCGAGAAGAACAACATTCTGAAGGAAATCGGCGACCAGAAGTGCTCGATCAACCGCTCAAAAGGTCTTGGCGAGAACGACCCCGACATGATGTGGCTCACCACCATGAACCCCGAAACGCGGCGCTTGATCAAGGTGGAGCCTGAGGACGTCACCATCATGGAGAGCATGTTCAACCTTCTACTCGGAAACGATGACGAAGGCCGAAAAAGGCACATTGCCGAGCATGGCAAGGAATATCTTGACCAGCTCGACCTGCAGTAACGCCGTTTGAAAACCACTCGAACCGCCTTGCGGTTCGATAGAGGAGCCCGATACACGCACCAAGGGGAGACCGTGGCAAAGAAGAAGACCAAAACCGCACCGAAGAAAAAGCATGTGGACAATCCCAACGTGATAGGCCTGCACTCCGAGGTTACAGAGCAGCCCATCACGCAGACGCTCGAGCAGAACTACATGCCCTACGCCATGAGCACCAACGTGTCGCGCGCATTCCCGGAAATCGACGGCTTCAAGCCCTCGCACCGCAAGCTGCTCTACACCATGTACAAGATGGGCCTTTTGAACGGCGCGCGCCAGAAGAGCGCGAACATCGTCGGCCAGACGATGAAGCTCAACCCGCACGGTGACGCCGCCATCTATGAGACCATGGTCCGCCTCGCCACAGGCAACGAGGCGCTGCTCGCCCCGTTCGTCGAGTCAAAGGGCAACTTCGGCAAGTACTATTCCGGCGACTTGAGCTATGCGGCCTCGCGTTATACCGAAGCCAAGCTCTCGCCGATCTGCGCCGAGATCTTCAAGGATATCGACAAGGACCCGGTGGACTTCGTCGACAGCTACGACGGCGCCATGAAGGAGCCGCGCCTTCTGCCCACCACGTTCCCCAACATCCTTGTGTCGGCGAACAAGGGCATCGGCGTCGCGATGGCGTCCGATATTTGCGGGTTCAACCTGAACGAGGTGTGCACCGCAACGATGCATTTCCTTCGCGACCCCGACTGCGACCTGCTGGAATACATGCCCGCGCCCGACTTCTCCACCGGTGGCGAGATCATCTACCGCCGCGAGGAGATGGAGCGCATCGTCAACACGGGCACCGGCAGCTTCCAGATTCGCTCGCGCTGGCGCTACCTGCCCGACGAGCGCATCATCGAGGTGTACGAAATTCCGTACACGACCAAGACCGACGTCATCATCGAGCGCATCGTGAAGCTTTCCAAAGAGGGCAAGGTGCGCGAGATTGCCGACATCCGCGACGAGACCGACCTTTCCGGCCTGCGCATTGCGATCGACCTGAAAAGGGGAGTCGACCCTGAGCAGCTTATGGCAAAGCTGTTCCGCTCCACCACGCTGCAGGATTCGTTCGCATGCAACTTCAATGTGCTTGTCGACGGCTACCCGCGCGTCATGGGCGTGCGCGAAATCCTGCGCGAGTGGGTCGCGTGGCGCGTCGAGTCGACTCGCCGCCGCATGAACTTCGATCTGGCTAAAAAGACCGACCGCCTGCATCTGCTGCACGGTCTTGAGGCGATCCTGCTCGACATCGACAAGGCCATCGCGATCATCCGCGGTACGAAGCTCGAAGCCGACGTCGTGCCCAACCTTATGAAGGGCTTCGGAATCGACCAGGTCCAGGCCGAGTTTGTGGCCGAAATCAAGCTGCGCAACATCAACGAGGAATACATCATGAACCGCACGCGGGACATCGTGAAGCTCGAGGGCGACATCGCCGAGCTCAACGATATCCTCGCCAGCGAGGAAAAGATCAAAGATGTCATCCACGACGAGCTGGCCGCGGTGAACAAGAAGTACGTCATGCCGCGCAAGACCGGCCTCGTCGAGCCCTCCGAGATCGTCGAAGTGAACCTCGAGCCCGAGGTTGAGGAATATCCCGTCACCATGATGCTCTCTCGCGACGGCTATCTGAAGAAGATGACCGACCGCGTGCTGCGCAAGGCCGCAACGCTGAAGTACAAGGACGGCGACGAGCCCTTCATCGAGTTCGACTCCTCCAATACCCACGACCTACTCGTGTTCACCAACCACTGCCAGGTCTACAAGTGCAAGGTCGCCGCGTTCGAGGACACCAAGTCCGCGCAGTTGGGGTCGTATCTGCCCACCGATCTGGAGATGGACGACGGCGAGGTTGTGACCTGGGTTATCGACCCCGAAGACTACAAGGCAGACGCGCTGTTCGTCTTCGAGAACGGCCGTGTCGCGCGCGTCGCGCTGTCCGGGTACGCCACCAAGACGAACCGCAAGCGCTTGAAGAACGCGATTTACGGCGGATCCAAGTTGCTCTACGCCCAGGTGCTCAAAGAGGACCGCGACCTCGCGCTCGTGTCGAGCGACCATCGCCTCGTCAACTTCAACACCTCGCTTCTGCGGACGAAGACCACCAACAGCACGCAGGGCGTCCAAGCGCTCACCGTCAAGGGGAGCCGCACGGTTGCCATGGTCGGCAAGGCGGAGGAATTTTTGGGTGGGGAAGCGTCGCTTGAGAAGTTCCGCGCCCAAAGCCTTCCCTCGGCAGGTGCTCCCATGAAGGATACGGACATGAGGAGCCTGTTCGATTAGGGGAATAGCGCGCCACAACTTCGGGGAAAATGTGGAGGGTCGTTGCCGATTTCGGGTGAAACTCGAGGGCAGCGACCCTTCTTTTCTTTGATGCGCAGCGCCTGCGCTAGAATGTTCGCCGCGGTATAAGGCCGCAAGCGTTTTAGAAAGGAACAACGAAATGACGCGCAAGATCGACATCTTTGACACCACATTGCGCGACGGCGAGCAGTCTCCCGGCGCCTCCATGAACACGGAAGAAAAACTGGTGGTCGCGCGTCAGCTACTACGTATGAAGGTCGACGTCATCGAGGCAGGTTTCCCCATCTCAAGCCCCGGTGATTTCGAGAGCGTCCGCCGCATCGCCGAGCTTGCAGGCGACGATGCGACGGTTGTCGGCCTCACGCGCGCCGTCGAGAAGGACATCGACCGTGCGGCCGAGGCGCTCAAGTATGCCAAGCGCCCGCGCATCCACACCGGCATCGGCGTGAGCCCGAGCCATCTGCACGACAAGCTGCGCATCACCGAGGACCAATGCCTCGAGCGCGCCGAGCACTGCGTGCGCTATGCCAAGAAATACATGAACGACGTGCAGTTCTATGCCGAGGACGCCGGCCGCTCCGACTACGATTTCCTCGTGAAGGTCATCCAACGCGTCGTCGATGCGGGCGCGACCGTCGTCAACATCCCCGACACCACGGGATACTCGCTTCCCGCCGAGTTCGGTCGCCGCATTGCGTATCTTATGGAGAACGTGCGCGGCATCGAGAACGTCACCGTGTCGGTCCACTGTCACAACGACCTCGGCATGGCGACCGCGCTTGCGCTTGAGGGCGTGAAGAACGGCGCGACCCAGATCGAGTGCACGATCAACGGCCTCGGTGAGCGTGCGGGCAACACGGCGCTCGAGGAAGTCGTCATGGGCATCCGCATGCACGGTGAGGAGCTCAACGCCCACACCGACATCAACACGCGGGAGTTCGCCAAGGCAAGCCGTCTTGTCTCTTCGATCACGGGCATGAATGTGCAGGCGAACAAGGCAATCGTCGGCGCCAACGCGTTCGCGCATTCCTCGGGTATCCACCAAGACGGCGTGCTTAAGAAGCGCGATACCTACGAGATTATCGACCCGGCAGACGTCGGAGCGGGCCAGAGCCAGATCGTCCTTACCGCACGCAGCGGACATGCGGCACTTAAGCATCGCCTTGAGGAGCTCGGCTACGAGTTCGAGGGCGACGCGCTCGACAAGGTCTACGAGGACTTCTTGAACCTTGCCGACAAGAAGAAGGAAGTCTATGACGAGGACCTTGAGAGCCTCATTCACGAGCGCGACCGTCAGGTGAGCGCCATCTTCCAGCTCGAGGGCGTGCAGATCTCGTGCGGCACCGACATGATCCCGACGGCGACCGTCACGCTGCGCAACCAGGCCGACCAGGTCGTCACCGCATGCGATTTCGGCACTGGCCCGATTGACGCGATGTATAAGGCCGTCAACAAGATCGTGCAGGTTGAAAACGACCTGACCGAGTTCTCGGTGCAGTCCGTGACCCGCGGTATCGACGCGCTCGGCGAGGTGACCATCCGCGTTACCGCACCTGATGGGGAAGTGTACACGGGCCGCGGTGCCGACAACGACATCGTCGTGTCGTCCGCCCGCGCGTACGTGAACGCCTTGAACCGCCTGCTCAACGACAAGCGGGAGCACCAGCAGAAGTAGCCTTTCGGTTTCTTATCATTTACTCTAGTGTTGGGCGGCGTTCTTGTCGGACGCCGCCCTTTTAGCGGGCGCACCGGCGCCGCATCGGTCACAACGGAAAGGACGCGCGAATGGACAAATCGCTGCTCGGCTCGCTTGCCGCAATCGTTGGCGAGGAGAATGTGCGCCCCTTAGAGCCTCTTGCGCCGCACACCACCTTCAAGATCGGCGGACCCGCCGACGCGTTTGTGTCTCCGCGCAGCGTTGAGGAAGTGTCCCAGGTTGTGCGCGCCTGCGAGCAGGCGAGCGTGCCCTGGCGCGTCATCGGCTGTGGAAGCGACCTGCTCGTTGCTGATGAAGGGGTCGAGGGCGTGGTGATCGAGGTTCGCGACAACCTCTCAGCGATTCGTGTGGACGGCACGCGCATCGTTGCGGGTGCGGGTGCCACAAACGCCGCGGTCGCCGAGGCGGCATGCACCGCAGGGCTTTCGGGCTACGAGTTCGCCTGCGGCATCCCCGGCACCGTCGGGGGCGCGGCCATCATGAACGCAGGCGCCTACGACGGCGAGTTTTCGCAGGTGTGTGCGTGCGTCACGTGCGTGACTCCCGAGGGGCGCATCGTCGAGGTGTCCCGCGAGGAGGCCGAGTGGTCGTACCGCCACAGCATGTTCGATGCCGCGCGCTACGTCGTGGTCGCAGCGACGCTCGAGCTTGCGCCGGCTGATCCCGTCGACATCAGGGCGCGCATGGACGAGCTTACCGCCAAGCGCGAGGCGAAGCAGCCGATCGACATGCCTTCTGCGGGAAGCACTTTCAAGCGCCCGGAGGGCCATTTCGCTGCGGCGCTTATCGATCAGGCGGGACTTAAGGGGCTTGCGATCGGCGGCGCCCAGGTTTCTACCAAGCACACCGGCTTTGTCGTGAACGCGGGTGACGCGACGTCGGCCGACGTGCAGGCGCTCATCGCCGAGGTACAGCGGCGCGTGCATGAGTCGTCGGGGGTCGCCCTCGAACCCGAGGTGCGCATGTGGGGTCGCGAGGCTTAAGCGCTCGGCACCGTTTGCCGCCCAGATTGTGGCGAACTTGCGCGATGCGGGGGATGACGCTAGCCAGAGGCGCCGTTTCTGTGGTATAAAACAACTACTGTGCGCAGCGGCGCGCATCATACTTTCGCTTCTTTGAGAAAGTGGGCCTTGCCCGCTTTCTTTGTATGTTAGGGCGAAAAACGCCGCTGGGCAACGAAGCGTGCAACGAAAGCGTTGAAGGAAGGAGGCGACATGCTCACCGCCAAAGAACAGAAACTGCTCGATGCGCTCGAGCCGACGGCCGCTGCCAGCGGAGTCGAAATCGTGACGCTTGAGATCATGGGGTCGAAGAAGGCTCCGACGATCCGCGTCTTCATCGACACCGAGGAGGGCGTGAGCTTCGATGAGCTCGCAAGCGCTCAGGTGTGGATCAACCGCATCATGGACGAGATCGACCCGTTCCCGGGAGCCTACATGCTCGAGGTTTCCTCTCCCGGAATCGACAGGCCCCTTCGCACGAAGGAGCACTTCGCCCGTTTCGCCGGCGAGCAGGTCGTGGTGAAGACGTCGTCTCCTATCGATGGACGCAGCTCGTTTACGGGCACGCTCGAAGGTTTGGAAGGCGATGACGTGATCGTCGAGGTCGACGGCTCGCGCATCGCTATCGGTTATTCGCTCATCAAGCGCGCTCACGTGGTGGGCGCCGTTGACTTCAGCTAAGAAAGGAAGCGACTGGACGTGGCTAACTCTGAACTGATCGAAGCGCTTCAGGCTCTCGCTCATGAACGCAAGATTGACGAGTTCTACCTGATCGAGCGCTTGGAGGCATCGCTCGCTAAAAGCTATCAGCATATTCTCGACCTTGAATGGGACGCGCGCGTCACCATCGACCGTCAGACGGGCAAGATTTATGTCTACGAGCTTGTTCCCGTTGGCGAGCCCGATCCCGAGACCGGCGAGTACGCCGAGTTCACCGAGCGCGACGTGACTCCCGACGACGTGAGCCGTATCGCGGCGCAAAACGCCAAGAGCGTCATTTCCACGATTGTTCGCGAAGCGGGTCGTCAGTCTATCTACCAGGAGTTCTCGCGCCGCGTGGGCGATCTCGTGACGGGCACCGTGCTTCAGGGAACCCCCGACTTCACCATCATCAAGATTCGCGACGGCGTCGAGGCCGAGCTTCCGCACTACGACCTGAAGCGCTTCCCCAACGAGCGCAACGAGCGTCCGAACAACGAGCACTATCGTCATAACCAGCGCCTGAAGGTGCTGATCATCGACGTGCGCGACCCTGCGAGCGATCTTCCCAAGGCCCGTGGCGACCAGGCGCGCCCGTCCATCATCGTGTCCCGCACGCACCCCGACCTCATCCGTCGCCTCTTCGAAATCGAGGTCCCGGAAATCTATGACGGCGTGGTCGAGATCAAGTCGATCGCGCGTGAGCCCGGCGCCCGCTCCAAGGTCGCCGTCGCCTCCCGCGAGCGCAACCTCGACCCGGTCGGCGCCTGCGTCGGCCCGAAGGGCAGCCGTGTGCGCATGGTCGTCGAGGAGCTGCGCAACGAGCGCGTCGACGTCATCCAGTGGAACGAGGACCCGGCGGTCTATGTCGCCAACGCGCTTTCGCCTGCGAAGGTGACGAAGGTCATCATCGACGAGGAGAACAACTACGCGACCGTCGTCGTCCCCGACGATCAGCTTTCGCTCGCCATCGGCAAGGAGGGCCAGAACGCCCGCCTCGCGGCGCGCCTGACCGGATGGCACATCGACATCAAGAGCGCGAGCTTCGCTGGAGCGCCGCTTCGCAATGAGAACATCCTCATCGACGAAGACGAGATCGAAGACGATGAAGAGGGCTTGTGTGCCTTTGTGGACGAAGAGGGCAACCGCTGCCGCAACCATGCACGACCCAACAGCCGTTTCTGCGGTATCCACGCCGAAATGGAAGACGCGCTCTAAGCGCGCGGGGATTGCGGGAGCGTACAATGGACCAGACGACACCGGCAAAGAAAAAGCAGCGTACCTGCGTTGCCTGCGGTGCGACCGACACGAAGCGCGCGCTTCTGCGCATCGTTCGCTCGCCTTTGGGCGTCGTGTCCTTCGATCCTTCGGGTCGAGCTCCCGGACGCGGTGCCTATGTATGCTCCGCGGAGTGCTTTGCCGCTGCACGCAAGGCGGGTAAACTTGACCGAGCGCTTCGCACGAAGCTCGGTGAGCAGGATTTAGAGCGCATCGCCGGCGAGATGTCTCGCGACACGAGCCGTTGCGTCGGAAGAGAATAAGAGGAGTGGTACATGGCCAGCATGCGAGTACATGAATTGGCGAAAGAATTCGATATGACGAGCAAGGAATTGCTCGACCGGTTGCACGAGATGAAGATACCGGCGAAAAGCCATGCGAGCATGCTTGCCGATGCCTACGTCGATAAGATTCGGAAGAACCTGTCTCCTGAAATCAAGCAGCGCGCTGGCAAGATCGATGCCGAGGAAGCGAAGCAGCTTGCCGAGGAGAAGGCGCAAGAAGAGCGCAAGAAGGCCGAGGAAGAGGCCAACCGCCGTGCTGCCGTCGAGAAAGAGCGTGCGCTTCGCGAAGCCGAGCGCGCTCGCCGCGAGGGCGGTGCCCCCAAGGGCGAGGTTCGTTCCGAGCAGCCGAAGCGTACGCCTAAGAAGGCTCCCGTGAGCAGCGGCTTCGAGGGCCTTGCAAGCCAGATTGAGTCTGAGAAGGAGCGCGTTGCGCGCGAGAAGGCCGAGGCCCGCGCCAAGGCCCGTGCTGCAAAGATGGCGGCAGAGGTCGCTAAGAAGCAGGCGGTCGAGGAAGCGCTTCGCTCCCGCGGGAAGAAGTCTTCCAAGCCGGCGACGCAGCACAAGGGTCCGGCCCCCGTGCTCACGCCCAAGAAATCTTCCAACTTCAGCTCGCTGCTTTCCCAGATCGAGTCCGAGAAGCAGCGCATCGAGGCGCAGAAGGCCGAGCAGGCCAACAAGCCCAAGCCCGAGCGCTCCGAGCGCGGCGGCAAGAAGGGCGAGCGTGGCGGCAAGAAGGGCAAGCGCGGCAACGTCGTGCAGGTCGTTCCCGAGCTCGAGAACCAGACCCAGGGCGAGGATCGTTATGCCCAGATGGCCGTACAGGCGGAGAAGCTCCAGCGCGATAAGGTGCTTGCCGAGGCGCGCGCCGCTGTGGCCGCTGCGAACTCGCATGAGGGCGAGGGTCGCCGCAAGAAGCGCAAGGAGAAGCGCCAGGCAGAGGCTCGCGAGCGCATGGAGATGGAGGCCATCCAGAAGGGTCTCGATCCCACGCTCGTGCTCGACGACTCCGTCGTGGAGATTCCCCAGGGTGCCAACGTCGCCAAGTTCGCCGAGCTGCTCGGCGTGCAGCCCAACGACGTCATCAAGCGCCTGTTCATGCTCGGCCAGGTGCTGACGCTCACTCAATCCATGTCCGATGACCTCATCGAGCTCATCGCCGACGACATGGGCCGCAAGGTCCGCGTGGTTTCTCCCGAGGAGGAGTACGCCGTCGTCTACCATGACTCCGAGGAGGACTTGAAGCCGCGTCCGCCTGTCGTTACCGTCATGGGTCACGTCGACCACGGCAAGACCTCGCTGCTCGACGCGATTCGCCATACCGGCGTTGCCGCAGGTGAAGCGGGTGGCATCACCCAGCACATCGGTGCATCCATCGTGAACATCGACGGTCGCCAGATCACCTTCATCGACACGCCCGGCCACGAAGCGTTTACCGCCATGCGTGCCCGCGGTGCTCAGGTGACCGACGTTATCGTGCTCGTCGTCGCCGCTGATGACGGCGTTATGCCGCAGACAATTGAGGCAATCAACCATGCCAAGGCTGCCGATGTGCCCATCGTCGTCGCGGTGAACAAGATCGACAAGCCCGGCGCGAATCCCGACCGTGTTCGTCAGGAGCTCGTCGAGCATGGCGTCATCCCCGAAGAGTGGGGCGGCAAGAACATGTTCGTCGAGGTTTCCGCGAAGAAGAAGCTCCACATCGACGACCTGCTTGAGACCATCCTTCTCCAGGCCGACGTGCTCGAGCTCAAGGCGAACCCCGATGCCGAGGCATCCGGCTACGTCATCGAGGCGAATCTTGACAAGGGCCGTGGCCCGGTTGCGACGGTGCTCATCCACCGCGGCACGCTGCACACCGGCGACACCGTCGTCGCGGGCACGTCCTACGGCCGCGTCCGTGCGCTCATCGACCCGCGCGGCAAGCATGTTGATTCCGCAGGCCCCGCAGACCCGGTCGAGATCCTCGGCCTGAACAGCGTTCCCACCGCAGGCGACGAGTTCCGCGTGTTCGAAGACGAGCGCGATGCCCGCAAGCTTGCCGAGGAACGCGCGCTGCGTGCACGTCTCGCCGAGCAGAAGACGAAGTCCCACATGAGCCTCGACGACCTGTTCAGCCGCATCGAAGAGGGCAAGCAGACCGACCTGAACCTCATCGTGAAGGCCGACGTCCAGGGCTCGATCGAGGCTCTGCGCGACGCCTTCGAGAAGATGGATCAGTCCGAGGTGCGCATCAACATCGTGCACTCCGCCGTTGGCGGCATCACCGAGACCGACGTCACGCTCGCAGCTGCCTCCGATGCCATCATCATCGGCTTCAACGTTCGCCCGACCGGCAAGTCGAAACAGCAGGCTGAGAAGGAAAAGGTCGACATCCGCCTGTATCGCGTCATCTACCAGGCGATCGAGGACATTAACGCCGCACGCGTCGGCCTGCTCTCGCCCGACATCGTCGAGGAGGACACCGGCGTCGCCGAGATCCGCGAGACCTTCAAGGTGCCCAAGGTTGGCACGATTGCGGGCTGCTATATCACCGACGGCGAGCTCCATCGCGACGACAAGGTCCGCATCGTGCGCGACGGTACCGTCATCTTCGAGGGCGAAATCGCCAGCTTGCGTCGCTTCAAGGACGACGTCAAGTCGGTCAAGCAGGGCTACGAGTGCGGCATCGGCATCAGCGGATACCAGGACCTCAAGGTGGGCGACACCATCGAGGGCTACATCGTCAAAGAGGTCGAGCGCACGGAATAGGAGGTCGGCATGAAGCAAGGATCTTCCAGCCGCAAAGTCAACGAGCAGGCGCGCGAGGTCATCGCGAGCATCCTCCTGTTCGATATATCCGACCCCGAGCTGTTGATGGTCACGATCACCGGCTGCGAGGTGTCCTTCGACCGCAGCGTGTGCAACGTGTACTACTCGACGGACAAGCAGCGCTACGACAAGGTGGGCGAGGCGTTCACGCGCGCGAGCGGGCGCATTCGCTCGCTCATGGCGCGTCGCCTCTCCTGGCGCGTTGCCCCCGAGCTGCGCTTCATGCTCGATCGAAGCGTCGACACGGCGGAGCGCATCGCCGGCGCCCTGGCGCGCGAGTCGCAGCGTCCGCCGGTCATCGTGAAAGAGGAAGAAGAGGGCGAGTAGCATGCCGGTCACCCCGCAAACGAATGTTTCGCTTACGGAGATTTCCGCGGTTTTGAAATCGCGCGATGATTATGTGATCTGCGGGCATGTGAGTCCTGACGGCGATTGTTTGGGCTCGCAGCTCGCCTTGGCGGGAATCTTGAAGCGCCTCGGAAAGCGGGTGACGTGCGTTTTGGCGAAACCCGAGAAGCCCGATGTTCATCTCTCCTTCCTTCCGGGGCTTGCCGATATGGTCTACGCACGCGACTTCATGGGGGAGGTCGGGACGTTCGTGGCCGTCGATGTCCCGAACCGCGAGCGGATCGGTGATGCATCGCGCCTGCTCGACGAGGCGGAATATTCGATCACTATCGATCATCACGCGTATCCCGAGACTATGAGCACCCTTACCTATTGCAATCCATCGATGGCGGCAACATCGATGCTCATCTGGGAGCTCTCGAAGTGCTTGCGCGTCGACAACTCGGGTGACATCGCACTGTGCGCCTACACCGGTCTCGTTACCGATACGGGGCGCTTCCAGTACCAAAACGCCGACTCGCGCGCATTCGCATCGGCTTCCGAGATGATCACCGCCGGCGTCGATGCCTCCTTCGTTTCGCGCGAGGTCTATCAGAACCGCAGCGAGGCGTCGGTGCTCCTTGAGGCTTGCGCCATCAAGCATATGAAGCTCTTCTGCGGCGGGCAAGGTGCGATAAGCTACGTCACGCGTCGCGACTTCGAGAAATACCATGCGGTGAAGGCAGATGCCGAGGCGCTCATCGACACGCTTCGCTCCATCGCGGGCGTACGCGTTGCTTGCATGCTGCGCGAGCAGGGTGACTCGATTCGCGGGAGCTTCCGCGCGAAGGACGACACCGACGTTGCGGCCATCGCTGCCAGTTTCGGCGGCGGCGGTCACAAGGCTGCAGCAGGTTTTTCCATCGAGGGTCCTATCGAGGGCGCCCTTGTCAGAGTCGAGAAGGCTGTCGAGCTGGCTCTCAAGTAAAGTCGTTACACAGTGAGGATGAGGCTTTATGGTGAAATGCGCATTGACGCCGGGCACGTTCGACCCGATTACAGTGGGGCATCTCGATGTCATCACCCGCGCGTCGCAGCTTGTCGACGAAGTCATTGTTGCCGTTGCCGAGTCGGTGAAGAAAAAACCGCTGTTCACCCTTGAGGAACGCGTCGCGCTTGCGGAGGAGGCAACCCGCGAACTCGACAATGTTCGCGTCGTGCCCTTCGACGGTTTGCTCGTCGACTTCGCGCATGAGGTCGGAGCAACGGCGGTCGTCAAGGGTTTGCGAGCAATCACGGACTTCGAGTACGAGTTCCAGATGACGGCGATAAACTACCAGCTCGACCGCAACCTGGAAACGCTCTTCATCATGTCGACCCCGCAGCATATGTACCTCTCTTCGTCGGTGGTGCGGGAAATCGCCTCCATGGGCGGCGACATCAAAGAGTTCGTGCCGCCCTGTGTCGAGCGTGCGCTTCGAGAGAAGTTTGGGAACTAATCGAGCTGAGTCCTTGTTTAGATACGTGCTTCCTTGCGGGGTGCTTTCGATCAGGGGCTTTCGAGGTATGAAGTGAAAAGTGGGAAAGCGGGATCACCCCGCTTTCTTGTTGTATTGAAGGGATATTCGTGGCTGCTAAGAGGGGACAATCGGGCCTTTCGCTCATCGTGGGGGTGGACAAACCCTCGGGTATGAGCTCGCACGACGTGGTTAATCGGGTTCGCCGTATCTTCGGAGAGCGTCGTGTCGGTCATACAGGGACGCTCGATCCTTTAGCGTCGGGGGTGCTCTGCGTTTGCGTGGGGCCGGCGACGAGGCTTGACAATTACATGGTCGGGCATGACAAGCACTATCGTGTTCGAATTGCCTTCGGGGTCGGCACCGACACCGACGATGTCGACGGCGAGCCCGTTAAGTTCGGCTCGGTGCCGAGCGGTGCTTTCGAGGAGCCGTTCGCGCTAGAGACGCTTGCGCGCTTCGTCGGACCCCAAAAACAGCTTCCCCCGGCGTACTCCGCTGTCAAGGTTGGCGGCGTAAAGGCCTGTGATGCCGCGCGAAAGGGCAGAATAATCGAGTTGATGCCTCGCGATATAGAAGTGTACTCGGCGAAGCTTGCTGCGATCATTCCTGGTGACGGGGACGTGCCTGTATTTTGGGATGTCGATTTCCATGTCTCGAAGGGTACCTATATCCGCGCGCTCGCTCGCGATATTGGCGTCTCGATAGGTTGCCCCGCCCATGTGGCCGCGCTCCGACGGACGAGCGCGGGCCTTCTGACGCTCGATGACTGCGTGAGCCTCGACGTGCTTGAGCGCATAGGCGTCGATGCTTCGCTCGACCCAGTGAAACTGCTCGGATTTCGCTTCGCCTTTCTCGATGAGGCGGGTGCGCGTTTGGTGGCGAATGGTAATCAGCTGCCCGCATCGACGGTTGAGCTTTGCGAGCGCCGCCATGCAAGTGCCGCGAGCGAGCTGTGCGCCTGCACGGCCGGCGTGCGCCAAAGCTGCACGGCACCCGAAGACGGCGAGCGGATTGCGGTAATCGTCGACAACAAGCTTGTGGGCATATATGCTTACGAGGAGCAACGGCAGCGCTACAATGCATGTTGCATCTTCCAGACAGGAGTGAGACGTGGCGGAGATATTTAACGTTGACGCGTCGTTCGATCGAAATCGATTCGACGGTGCGTGCTGCGCATTCGGTGTGTTCGATGGTGTCCATAAAGGACACCAAGCGCTTCTCTCATGCGCAATTGAGGATGCCGCGAAGCGGGGGAGCGTCTCGTTCGCACTCACTTTCGACATTGACCCCGACGAGATGTTTCGCCCAAACGAGCTGAAAAAGCTCATGACCAACGAGGGTCGCATTCAAGCGCTAGCCGCGTCGGGCGTCGACTTCGTCGCAGTTTTGCCATTCACGCGCGAGTTCGCGTCCTTGCCGCCCGAGGAGTTCCTTGCGTGGACCTTCGGGGAGCATGCGCCTGCGAGCATCCACGTCGGCTGCGGGTTCCGCTTCGGGGCTCGCGCGAAGGGCACTGAGGAGACGCTCGCTGCGTGGGGCTCGCGCCATGCGTGCGACGTTTCTGCGCATGAGCTTCTCTGCCTCGAAGGCGCTCCGGTAAGCGCGACGCGCATCAGGCAGCTTCTTTCCGAGGGCGCCGCTGAAGAAGCTGCAAGGCTCCTCGGTCGGCCTTGGAAGGTGTGCGGCACGGTCGTGTTCGGTCGCGGCGAGGGGGCGCAGATGGGTATCCGCACCGCCAATCTCCGCATCCCCGATAACCTTCGCTCCATCGGCGACGGTGTCTATGCGGCGTACGCCATCGTCGACGGAAAGCGCTATAAGGCTGCGGTCAACATGGGTGTTGCGGCGACGTTCGCCGATCGGGCGACCGCAAATTGCGAGGCGCATCTTCTCGACTTCGACGGAGATATCTATGGTCAAGAGATTGAGCTCGAGTTCATCGCGTGGCTGCGTCCGATGCGTGCCTTCGACGATGTCGATGAATTGATTGCCGCTATCACGTCGAACATTGAATGGGTTCGTGCGCATCTCTGACGATATTATTGCACTTACTTATCTGAGCTGGGCAAATCCTCTTGTCATGCAAATACATGACAAGAGGATTTTCTTGTCATGCGTCAAAATCATGGGTTTACGTGATGGTCAAGATCCCCCTCTCATCGCATAGTCGAGTCAACACGTTGGCAAGGCAATGCAAAAGGAGCATCGCAATGAAAATTCTCGGTATGGGAACCCCGGAACTTCTTATCATCCTCGTCGTCGTCCTGCTGATCTTCGGGCCGAAGAACCTCCCGAAGCTTGGCAGCGCGATCGGTAAGTCGGTGAAGGGCCTGCGCGAGGGCCTCGGGTCGGGCAAGAAGGCCGAAGAGGCGAGCGACGAGGCAGAGGTCGCCGAGAACCTCGTGGAATCCGAGGCGGACTCCGAAGAGCAGGAGGCACCGAAGACCACGAAGAAGCGTGTGGTGAAAAAGGTCACTGCTGCCGAATAGCGAACCACACAACGAACCTAACCTTCCCTTGGGCGCATGGACTTCCGCTATGCGCCCTTTCTCGTTTCACGGCGGGGTATTATCGAGGCTCCGTGCTTTACAATAGAGTCCGAAAAGATGGCCGTTCGACCGAAGGGAAGTTGGCGTGATCCAAGGTTTAAGCGACGCGACGCGCGCTCGTTTCGCCATTTTAGGTTTCGCGTCCTTCCAGGCCTGCGTAATCTCGCTTCTCTACATGGGGTCTAACTGCTCTTTCTTCCTTGGGAATCTCGAACTGGAGCGCGGAGAGCTTCTGTTCCCGCTGCTGTTCATGGTCTGCACGCTCGCCGCTTGCGCCTTCGCGCCGAATTCGGCTCGCGCGTGCCTGACTTCTGCCCCCGTCGTTATCGTCAGCTCGCTGCTCATGGTGGCGGGCTCGCTCGCCGAGCAGCTGCTCGGCACCCACGATGGAACGCTTCTTGCCCTCGAAGGCCTGCTTGTGGGCGCTCCGTGCGGCATCGTATTCGCCGCCTGGGGCCGTGTGCTCGGAGGTTTTGAAATCGAGCAGTCCGTGCCCTGCGCCCTTATCGGGTCTGCGCTCGGCGCTGCTGTCTGCTTCCTCTTAGGCTCAAAGGCCCTTCCCCCCGAAGCTGAGCTCCTTATCGGCGTCTTGCCACTTTCGTCCCTCGCGTTTCTGCTCGCGATGCAGAGAATCGGCACCTCTCCGTCCAAACCCAAAGATGCGGCCATTAAGCCTGACGCGCCGAAGAAGAACCGCTTCACGAGGCGCCTTCTTCTGGGAACGCTGCTCTTCGGCCTGGCCACGGGCATCATGCAGACGTACGGATCCGACCCCGGAATGGACGCGACGCCGACGCTTCCCGTCACGCTTGTGCTCTTCATCCTGTTCTGCCTTGCCGCTCTGCAGCTCTTCGGAGGCGAGGGGGCCAAGCCCGCCTTGAAGGACGCGCCCCGCCCAGAAGGCGGAATGCTCGCCGTTATCTCGCGCGGCGTCGCCTTCGTCCAGGGCAGCGACGCAGGCCCGCTTGGCGGCACCTATCGGCTCTCGGTGCTTTTGCTCATGGGCGGCTTCCTTTTCGTCGAGGTCCTCGGCGACATCGGCGTGCCCGGTGAGGCCGTCGCCATGTCGGGCTTTCTCTCGCTCATCGTCGTTTTGGTTTCGCTCTTCCTCGTCATGGGCAAAATCGACGGGGGAGACGCCGCAGTCACGTTCGGTCGGGGCTTTGCCGCGCTTTTTCTCGGCGAGTTCATGGGGCTTGTCGTCGGTAACTTCTTCGACGTCGCGTTTTTCGGAAGCGCGGCCTCTCATCTCATGTGCGCCCTTGCCGGATTGTGCGCCCTGATCGCTTATCTTTATCTGTTCACCGAGCGCGACTTCTCGGCGCTCTCCCAAGTCGCCATCACCATCGACCGCTTCGATGCCACGTGCCGCAAGATCAGCAAGCAAGCAGGTCTTTCCCCCCGCGAGGCTGAGGTCTTGCCCCTTGCCCTCAAAGGCCGCACCGGCGAGCGCATCGCGAGTGAGCTTTGCATCTCGAAAAGCACGGTCGACACGCATCTGCGCCGCATCTATGCGAAATGCGGGGTCCACAACCGCCAAGAGCTTATCGACTTTGCGGAAAGCCATAGTTAACTTTTTGTGAATTCTTGTCATTCTTTGTTACACGCAGTTTACAATCCTTTTTGCTTGTTATCTTGGGCGAACTATGCAGCAACCCAAAACCAGAAAGGATTCCATTATGAAGAAGAAGACGTTCAACTCCCTGCTCGTTGGCGCTGGCTTTCTTGCCGGCACGGTCGGCGTGAAGGCGCTCACCTCCAAGACCGCCAGGAAGTGCTACGTGCAGGGCGTCGCTAAGGGCCTGCAGGTGAAGCAGGGCTATCAGAACATCGTCGAAGAGGCGAAGGCCCAGGTCGACGACATCGTCGCCGAGGCGAACTACATCAACCTCGCCGAATCCGAGAAGGCCGAAGCCGCCAAGGACGAGCAGTAAAGAAGCCGCTCGATGAAATACACGATAGAGCATGAGATACCTGGGCGGATCCGCGTTCGGCTCTACGGTCGCGTGCCCGAAGCGGACGTCGATGCGCTCGAGTCGCTCATGACGGCATGCCCCTGCGTGTCGTCGGTTAACGTCTATCCGCGCATCGGGTCGCTCTCGATCACTTTCGCAGGCGGGAAAGAGGCACGTGATTCCGTGCTCGCCGCGATGGATGCCGTCGACGCGAAGTCCATCGAGAAGGCGAAGCACGCGTGCCCGACGGCGCTTTCAGTCAGGACTCATTCCCTGCTGATGGACATCGCGCTGCTCGTCGGCTCGCACTTCGCGCGGAAATGGTTCCTCCCCGCACCCCTGCGCGCTATTCATACGATCTGGCATTATCGCCTCTTCCTGAAAGCGGCCGTGAACTCGCTTCTGCATGCGCGGCTCGATGTGCCCGTCCTTGATGCGGCGGCCATCGGCATCTCGTTCGTGACGGGTGACTTCGCGACAGCGTCGTCGACGATGTTCCTCCTCGATTTGGGCGAGACGCTGGAAGACTACACGCGCGCACGCTCGGAGAACCAGCTGATTTACTCCCTGCTCGGTGCGCCGGAAAACGCGCAGCTCGTCTGCGGCGACCAGGAGACGACCGTCCCCACCGCCAATCTGAAGGCGGGCGATCTGATCGCCGTGCGCACCGGTATGCCGGTAAGCGTCGATGGCGTGGTCGAGCGCGGTGTTGCCATGGTGAACCAGTCGACCCTGACCGGCGAGCCGCTTGCCGTCGAGCGTACGGTGGGAGACGACGTCTTCGCGGGCACCGCGTGCGAGGACGGCGAGATTTTCGTCCGCGTCAAGGCGGCGACGGGCGAGACGAAGCTTCGATCCATCGTCTCGTTGGTCGAGATGTCCCAGAGCATGAAAGCCGACGCCCAGACGAAGCGCGAGCGGCTGGCCGCCCGCATCGTGCCGTGGAACTTCCTGCTCGCGGGCATTGTCGCGCTCACCACGCGCAGCCTCGTGAAAACCTCAGCTGCGCTTATGGTCGACTACTCGTGCGCGCTCAAGCTCACGGGGTCGATTTCGGTTCTGTCCGCCATGAGCCAGGCTGCCAAGGCGGGCTTCACGGTGAAGGGGTCGAAGCATTTCGAGGCATTCGCCCAGGCCGACACCATCGTCTTCGACAAGACCGGCACGCTCACCGAGGCGCAGCCCCAGGTGAAATGCGTCATCGCACTCGATGGGTGGAACCGGACCCAGGTACTTCGCTTCGCGGCGTGCCTGGAAGAGCACTTCCCTCATCCCGTTGCGCGCGCCGTCGTTCGCGCCGCAGCCGAGAAGAACCTCAAACATCGCGAGCGCCATGCCGCTGTGGAGTACATTGTGGCGCACGGCATCGCGAGCTCGATCGACGGCAAGCGGGCGGTCATCGGGTCGAGGCACTTCGTCGTCGAGGATGAGAAAGTCGTCGTCACCGACGAGGATCAGCGTAAAATCGACGCCGAGGCGAGCGACCTCTCGACGCTCTACCTCGCCGTCGACGGTGAGCTCGTGGGCGTCATCGGCATCGACGACCCCTTGAAGGCCGGCGTCTCGGAGGCGATCGAGAGCCTGCGCGACCTCGGCTTCGAGCGGATCATCATGCTGACGGGCGACAACGAGAAGACGGCTGCCCGCGTCGCGAAAGCGGCGGGCATCACCGAGTTCCGCTCCGATCTGCTTCCCGAGGACAAGCACGGGTTCGTGGAGCAGCTGAAAGGCGAGGGCCGTAAGGTGGTCATGGTGGGTGATGGGGTGAACGATTCCCCTGCGCTTTCCGCCGCCACGGTCGGTGTTGCCATGGGGCAGGGCACCGCGATTGCCAAAGAAGTCGCCGACATCACGCTCTCGGAGGGCGAACTGCATTCGCTCGTCCAGATGCGCATGCTCTCACGTGGCCTCATGGGCCGCATGGACACCTCGTTTGCGCAGACCATCGCCTTCAACTCGGCGCTGTTGGCGCTCGGCATCGGCGGTATCATCACGCCGCAGACCTCGTCGCTTCTGCACAACGCATCGACGATCGCGCTCAGCATGCACAGCTCGCGTGCGTACAATCTCTAGAGCTTCGGCTTTGTGCCCTTCCCATCGCGAGATGGCTCGGGTATCGTAGACGAGGGCGGGAACCCGCAAAGGGCCCCGCCCTCGTTTTGCTCTCGACGAAAGGACGGCATGAAAGTCACGATCTACACCGACGGCTCTTCCCGTGGAAATCCCGGCCCCGGCGGCTATGGCGCCGTGCTGCAGTTCGTCGACTCGACGGGCAAGCTGCACGAGCGCGAGCTCTCGCAGGGGTATGCCACCACGACGAACAACCGCATGGAGCTGCTCGGGGTGATTGTCGCGCTCGAAGCGCTCAAGCGCCCGTGCACCGTCGAGGTCCATTCGGACTCACAGTACGTGGTGAACGCCTTCAACCAGCATTGGGTCGAGGGCTGGCTCAAGCGCGGTTGGAAGAACGCGAAAAAGGAGTCCGTCAAAAACTCCGACCTCTGGAAGCGCCTGCTCGAGGCGAAAAAGCCGCATGACGTGACCTTCGTGTGGGTGAAAGGCCATGCCGGCCACCCCGAAAACGAGCGCTGCGATGCGCTTGCGACCGCCGCAGCCGACGGCGCCAACCTTCTCGAAGATACCGGCTTTACCGGTTAGCGCAGATCGGCGCAGTAGCCGCGCAGTTGAACCCGGGTTGCCCGCTCGGGAAACAGGTGCGCGTAGAGCGCCATGAAGTAGCTGTCCGTCATGGAAGCGATGTAGTCGACCACAATCTGGTTCGGCTCCGTTGAGCCCACGTAGCGCTCGCGTGTGATAGAACGCGACTTTCTCGCGAGATAATCGATATGGTGCCTGAATATCGCTGACTCCTCGCGCCCTTCGGTCAAATCGCGCAGAAGCTTCTCGTAGACCTCCTCGAACATTTCCCCGACGGTGATGCCGTCGCTTGCGGCGAGGCCCTCCTTGTTGTAGATGATCTCGTAGTTCTGGCGTTTTGCGCGCTTGAGGTCGTTAAACATCGCCTCGCTCATGGCGATGCGGTCCTTGCCGTAGCTTTCGTTGACGATGTCGGCGGTGAGGTTGTTGATAATCTGCGCGTTCGCTTTGCCCATCACCGTGGACTCGAACTCGTCGAGCGAGGCGAGCGCGCCCATGTCCATCGCGTCTTGGCGGTCCTTGCCAACATATGCGATCATGTCGGCCACGCGCACGACGCAGCCCTCGAGCGTGGAAGGGCGCAGTGTGGAAATGACCTGCTCGTCGGCCGTGCACTCCTCGACAAGCGCGTCGAGCGCCTCGAACGTTCCCACGTGCCCGCGCTTGAGTTCCTGCTGGGCGAACTCGCCGTTGTGGCAGAGCACGCCGTCGAGCGTTTGCAGGCTCACGTTGCGGCGATAGAGCTGGTCGAGCACGCGCACGGAATGGACGTTGTGGTTGAAGTAGCGATCGGTGCGCTCGTGGTAGCAGCGGGACAAGAACCGCTCGCCTGCATGCCCGAACGGCGTGTGCCCCAGGTCGTGCCCGAGCGCGATGGCCTCGATGAGGTCGCAGTTCAGCCCGAGCAGCCGTCCGATTCCCCGTGCGACGCGGCTCACCAGCTGTACGTGCAGGCCGCGGCGGCAGATGTCATCATTCTCGACGAAGGAGAACACCTGCGTCTTGCCCGCGTACCGGTTGTAAGCGGGCATGTTCACGATCTTCTCGATGTCGCGCGCGAACGCGGGCCGGGCGATCGTCGCTATGTCGTGCGGGTTCGGCTCGCGCCTGGCCACGTCCTCGTCGCGAAAGCGGTAGGGGCTCATTCGCCCCGCCGCGCGATCGGCGAGAATCTCCGCCTCGATTGCCGGGTCGATCGTCAGGTAGGGTGTGGAATCCTTCGACATGGTTGCCTTCCTTCTCGCGGCGGGTGCGACCCTGCCGTGAAGACGAGCGCTCGCCGCGCTTTCCTTGTTTGCCGCCATTGTAGCAGTGACGCGCGCGTTCGGCTCAGGTTGTAGGCGCACTGCGCATTTGGCCGCGCTCGCGGGGCGGGCGTTCGTCGGTCGTGCTACCATATCCCATTGATTAGCAAGCACCGTATACCAGGTGAGGGGATGTGCCAATGCCTTGGGTTTTGATCATACTGATCGTCGTCGTCGCAATCGGCCTGTTCGGGTTTTTGTCGTCTAAGGTCGACGAGCTCTCTGGAATCGGCCGCGAGCATACCGCGGGATCGTTCCGCTGGCCGCACGGCAAGGTCGTTCGCACGCGCATTCTTTCTGCGGAAAAGGAACACGAACGCGGCGAGATCGCGAAGAAGGTGCTGCTTCCGTGCATCGTCATCGCTGCCGTCTGCGCGGTTCTCACCATGTTCGGGCCCGTCGTCTCCTACGGCAACGTGCTTACCGTGGTATCGCTTCTCGCATCGCTTGTTATCGCGACCCTTGTCTGCGGGAAAAGCGACGCCGGCCGCGCGTTCTGCTATGCGGTGGTGGGTCTCGGAATTGCCTGCACCGTCCTCATCCTGATCACGCGCGCCTACGTGTCGGTCTCCACCGCCGAGGTGAATGCTTTCACGGCCATCTTCGGGGCCGTGGGCGCCTCGGTGGGGGCTGCGATCCTTCCTGCGCGCGTCACCTTCGCCCGCGAGTTCGCCGACGAGACCGTCGGTTGCGTGCGGCTCTCTCAGCGTACGGCGGCGGCTGCGCTTCTGCTCGATCTGCAGGACAAGGAATGGGAAGTCCCCGAGCACGTGAGAGAACAGGCGAAGCGCCTCGAGAAGCGCAGCAAGCTCGCCCCTGCGGCCGCTACCGATCCTGCCTCGGGAAACGACGAAGAGTAGGCGGGTGCCCTATGCCCGGCGGGCGCATAACCGACGAGGATATCCAGAAGGTTCGCGACGCGAGCGACATCGTCGCCGTGTTCAGCGAGCGCGTTCCCGTGAAGCAGCGCGGCCGCGACTTCTGGTGCTGCTGTCCCTTCCATAACGAGAAATCGCCTTCGTGCAAGATCGACCCTGCTTTGCAGCTGTGGCACTGCTTCGGTTGCGGTGAGGGCGGGGATGTGTTCGCGTTCATCATGAAGGCTGAGGACCTCTCGTTTCCCGAGGCGGTCCATAGGCTTGCTGAGCGCGCGCATATCGATATCGTCGAAGTGGGCGGAAAGCCTGCCGCACCCGCGAGCAAGAAAGCGCGCCTGAAAGATATATGCAAGGCGACTGCGGAGTTCTATCATCTCCAGCTCATGCGTTTGAAGTCACCTGAGGCGTCGGCCGCGCGCGAGTACCTTTCGGGGCGCGACTTGGGCGGCAAGGTTCCTCGTGACTGGAACCTTGGGTTCGCTCCCGGGCGCGGTGTGCTCACGCGCCATCTTTCATCGAAAGGCTTCAAGGCCGACGAGATGGTCGAGGCGAACGTGTGCAGCCGTGATTCCCAGGGCAAGCTGCGCGACCGTTTCTACAACCGCATCATGTTCCCCATAAACGACGTGGCGGGAGACTGCATCGCGTTCGGCGGGCGCGTCGTCGGGAAGGGGGAGCCGAAATACCTCAATTCCCAGGAGACGCCGCTGTTCCACAAGTCGCAAGTGCTCTACGGTCTCGACAAGGCGAAAGTCGCCATGGCGTCGAGCGGCGTCGCCATCGTGTGCGAAGGATACACCGATGTCATCGCGCTTCACGAAGGGGGAGTGCGCAACGCGGTGGCCACGCTCGGCACGGCGCTCACCATGCGTCACATTCGCATCCTCGGACGTCATGCGCAAAAGAAGGTCGTCTATCTCTTCGACGGTGACGCCGCAGGTCAAAAGGCGGCCGACCGAGCACTGGAGTTCATCGACTCCTCGATGACGCCCGAGGCGGGCAAAACGAGGATCGAGCTGTGCGCCGTCACCCTGCCCGACAACCTCGACCCTGCTGAGTATATGGCCTCGCACAGCGCCGCCGAGCTTGAGGAACTTATCGAGCACGCGCAGCCGCTTTTGAAATACGGCATCGATCGTCGTCTTGCTGCGCACGATCTTTCGAGCGCGGAGGGCAGGTCCGCCGCACTCGCATCGGCTCTCTCGGTGCTTGCTCCCATCAAGGACTCCCTGCTTGCGAAGGACTACGCTATCCAAATCGCGGGGCGTACCCGTGCCCGCGAGGAGGATGTGCTCGAGGCGCTCTCAAAGCTTGCGCCTCCCGCGCGCTATGGCGAAGCGGCGGATGAGGAGGCGGCGGCTCAAGCCCCTGTCCCCGCCCAAGGTCCGGCGCGCCGGGCGCTTTCGAAGACCGAGCTCAACCGCCTGCGTCTCGAGCGCGAGCTTCTCAGCGTGCTCGCCCAAAACCCGCTTATCGCACTTGCCCACGCGGACTCCCTCGCGCAGACAAAGTGGCACGACCCGCTGCATTCCGCCATTGCGTCGAGCATCCTCGATACGCTCATGTCCGACCCTGCCGCGAGCGCTGCGGCGATCGTGTCGAACGCGGCTGCCGTCGATGGCCGCGCTGGTCGTGTGCTCACCGCAGGGGGCAGCTCCACCGAAACGGCGTCTCCCGAAGAGGTTGCGCGCTTTCTCGCCGAAGAGCTCGCCATTGGTGATGCTGAGGACGCCATCGAAGAGCTTCGCTGCCAGCTTGCCAACGAGTCGCTTAAAGGAACCGAGGAATACGACTTCCTTTTCCAGGCCACGACGGCGCTTCAAAAGGAGCTGCTCGAGAAGCGTCTCGCCCATAAGCCCGTCGCGCACGAGGGCCGTCTGTAGTTTGCAAAACCTCGTAAAGTCTTGCGTGCGGTACACCGATGCGTAAATACGCTCTGGTATAATTAGGCATGCTTGTGAATAAGGAGGTGCACCAATGTCCCATATGGTTCTCTGGCTCGTCGTGGCCGCCGTCATGGCGCTTATCGAGGCCTTCTCGTTCGGGCTCATCACGATGTGGTTCGTCGTCGGCGCGCTCGTTGCGTTCGTCGCCGATCTGCTCGGCGCGAACTTTGTCGTGCAGGTCGCGCTGTTCCTCGTGGTCTCGGTGCTCTGCCTCATTCTCCTTCGTCCCGTCGTCGTGAAGCACCGCAACCGCGGTCACTCGGCTGAGCCTACGCTTGTCGGCGAGCGCGGCGTCGTGTGCGAGACGATCGACAACGATGGGCTGACGGGCAGGGTCGAGCTTTCCGACCATATGACCTGGTCGGCGCGGTCGGCTACGGGGGAGGTCCTTCCTGTGGGCATGCGCGTCGAGGTCGTTGCCCAGGAGTCCATCAAGCTCATCGTCAAACCGTGTGAACCGGAAGCGTAAACCGTCCGCTATCGAAAGGAAACGCTATGCCACTGCTCACCTTCCTCATCGTGCTCGTTGTCATCGTGGTGGTCTTGGCCGTCACCTGCGTGAAGATCGTTCCGCAGGCTGAAGCCGCCATTGTCGAGCGCCTGGGATCGTATCTCACCACCTGGAACAACGGCCTCCACATCAAGGTTCCCTTTATCGACCATGTGCGCATGGGGATCTCGCTCAAGGAGCAGGTCTTCGATTTCCCGCCGCAGCCGGTCATCACGAAGGACAACGTCACGATCTCGATTGACACGGTCGTCTTCTTCAAGATTCTCGACCCGAAGCTCTTTTGCTACGGCGTGGAAAACCCCATTGTCGCGATCGAGAACCTCTCCGCCACCACGATCCGCAACATCATCGGCGAGCTCGACCTTGACACGACGCTCGTTTCCCGCGACACCATCAACGCGAAGATGCGTTCCATCCTCGACGAGGCGACCGACGCGTGGGGCATCAAGGTCAACCGCGTCGAGGTGAAGAACATCACGCCGCCCGCCGCCATCCAGCAGGCGATGGAGAAGCAGATGAAGGCCGAGCGAGAGAAGCGCGAGGCGGTTCTTTTGGCAGAGGGCCAGAAGCAGAGCGCCATCACGGTCGCCGAGGGCGAGAAGCAGGCGCAGATCCTCTCCGCCGAAGCAGAGAAGCAGGCGATCATCCTTGCTGCGGAAGCTGAGAAGGAAAAGCAGATCCGCGAGGCAGAAGGTGAGGCCGAGGCGATTCGCAACGTCCAGCGCGCAACCGCAGAGGGCATCGCGATGGTGCGCGAGGCGGGTGCCGACAATGCCGTTTTGACGCTTCAGGCATACGAGGCCCTGAAGTGCGTCGCGAATGGCCGCGCAACCAAGCTCATCATCCCCTCCGATATTCAGGGAATCGCGGGCCTTGCGGCGTCGATCAAGGAGATCGTGACCGACGACCCCAATGCCCCGAAGCAAAGCGAGACACCGAACGCCTAGGCGCGTTTTGGGCCCATGCGGGCCCGCATTCCGCAGATTTGTGTTCGTTTCCCGCTCAACCTGGCACTTTGGGTGGACAGGCGCGGGCGTGCTTGCCACAATGTCGCAAGCGAAATAGTCGGGCGCGCTCTATCGGCGCGCCCGCATGTCAATCGAATAAAGGACGTGTTGCCAGTGGTCAGTATCGTTATTGCCCCCGACCCGCTTCTTCGCCAGGTGTGCGAGCCGTGCACGCCGGGCGACCACAGCTTGAAAAAGCTCGCCAAGCAGATGGCGCGAGCTATGTACAACAACAACGGTTGCGGAATTGCAGCTCCCCAGGTCGGCGTGACGAAACGCCTGGTCGTCATCGATGTTGACGACTCCAATGAGCAAAATCCCATCGTTTTGGTCAACCCCGAGATCATGGAGCTCAAAGGCGAGCCCGAAACGCAGGGCGAGGGCTGCCTGTCCTGTCCCGGTATCACCGTTCCTGTTTCCCGCAAGCCCTGGGCTCGCGTTCGTTACTACGACCTCGACGGAGAGATGTGGGAAATCGAAGGCGATGGCCTTCTCGGGCGCTGTCTTCAGCATGAGATCGATCACTTGAACGGACGCACGCTTTTCGAGTCGTGCGACCCCCTGACGCGCATCCGCGCGCTCGAAGCCTACGATGAGGCGCGCAAGAAGGGCGCCAAGCCGGGCGACACCTCCATCGAGGTGGATTGAATGCGCATCGTCTTCATGGGCACGCCGAACTTCGCGGCAACCATCCTTGAGGATCTCTCGCAGCACTATAACGTCGTCGCCGCGTACACGCGTCCCGATGCGGTTCGCGGACGGGGCAAAAAGCTCGTCGCATCTCCCGTGAAGGAAACCGCGATGAGCCTCGGTATTCCTGTCGAGCAGCCGACGACCTTCAAAGACCCCGAGGCTATCGCCACGCTCGAGCAATATCGACCCGACTTCATCATCGTTGCGGCATACGGTATGATCCTGCCTATCGATGTTCTCGAGTGCCCTACGTATCATTGCCTAAATGTGCACGCCTCGCTTCTGCCCCGCTGGAGGGGTGCGGCTCCAATCGAGCACGCGATTCTCGCCGACGACGAGGAGACGGGCGTGTGCATCATGCGCATGGAGGAAGGCCTCGACACCGGTCCTTTCTGCGTATGCCGGACGCTCGACGTGGGGGAGAAGACTCTTCCCGTGCTTGCCGACGAACTTGCGAATTTGGGATCACATGCCCTTCTGACGGCTATCATGCAGATTCTGCGCGGGCAGGAGCGTTGGGTCGTGCAGAAGGAGTCCGACGCAACCTATGCCCACAAAATCGAGAAGGGCGAGCTCGATTTGAATCCGGCACTCGGCGTTGACCTGCTTGCGCGTCGCGTCCGCGCATCGAGTACGGGTCATCCGAGCAAATGCGTGGTGCTCGGCAAAGGCGCGACAATCATTGATGCATGTCGCGCCGACTACGATGAGCAGGGGAAGGTTGCGGCAAGCGGCCTTGGTGCGGGGCAGGTGCGCTTCGCCTCGAAGCGGCTTCTGCTTGGGTGTGCAGATGGCGCGCTCGAGGTCTTCCGCTTAAAACCAGACGGAAAGAAAGAAATGAATGCTCAGGCATTCGCGGCGGGAGCTGCGGCGCTTCATGGGCACGACGGAGAATGGACGGCACAACATGCCTGATGGCAACAACCAGCATAACGAAGAGCATCGCGGCAACGGCGGCGCGAAGCGCCAGGGATCGCAAGATCGCCACGGCCGCTCGAACTCGGGTTCTTACGGTTCGAAGGGAAGCGGCGACCGCAGGGGTTCCTATAAGGGGTCGCGCGACGGCGGCAAAGGCGGTAAGGGCGGCTATGGCAAGCGCGACTCGCGCGGCGGTTCCTCTCGCGATGGCGAGCATCGCTCTCGCAAGCCCTTCGACAACGAGCGCTCTGACAATCGTAAATCCTACGGTAAGCGCGGCGATGATCGTCGCTCGGGCGGGAAGTCCTTCTCGAAGCAAGGGGACGGCAACCGCAAACCTTACGGCAAGCGCGATGATAACCGAAAGCCCTATGGCAAGCGCGACGAAAATCGCGGGCGCGACGGCGAGCGTAAGCCATTCAATAAGCACGATGGTGACCGCAAGCCCTTCGAAAAGCGCGAAGGCGTAGCACGCGATTTCGAGCGCGCTCCTCGCGGCGACGCCCCCTTTAAGAAAGATCGTGCGGACGATCGCGGCTTTTCGCGCAAAGACGCAGGCGATCATCGCGGCTTCGAGCGCCGCGGGCCGTGGCGTCCCAACGAGCAGAACGCTGTCCTCGCCGAGGGTCGCGAGCCGCAGGAAGGCGTCTATCGCGGCGAGCTTGAGCTCGACGAGAACGGTGAGCTCAAGTACCGCAACCGCCCCAGGGGCGGCGAGCGCCGCGGCGCGAAGCACTCCTTCGGTGACAAGCCTCGCACGAGCGGCGTTGTCCACAAAGATTCCGAGCGCAGTGCCTCCCCGGCCCGTCAGGCGGCTTTGCGCGTGACGTCGATCGTCCGCGAGCGCGATGCCTTCGCCCAGGAGCTTATCCACAAGTACATCGATTCCTCCCGCATGTCTCGCGAGGACCGCGCGTTCGCGACGCGCCTCACGCTCGGTGTTGTGAGCTCGTATGGCACGCTCGATGACGTCATTAACCGCTGTCTCGACCGCGTAAGCGACATCAACGACGACGTGCGCGACGCGCTGCGCATCTCGACCTACGAGATCATCTTCTTGAAGAAGGAGCCGCATGCCGCGGTAAGCCAGGGCGTCGAGCTGGTGAAGACCATCGCTCCGAAGGCGTCCGGCCTGGCGAACGCCGTCCTGCGCCGCATCGCCGATAAGGCGCACAAGTTCCCCTTCGGCGACCCTCGCACCGACATCGAAGCGTTCGCGCGTCTGCACGCCTTCCCCGAGTGGCTCGCCAAGCGGGCGCTTCTCGACTTGGGTCCTGAGGCCACGCGCGATTACCTCGCGGGGTCGAACGAGCCGGCACCCCTGTTCGTCGCAATCAATGCGGCGAAGGCGGACGAGTCCGAGGTCGTCGAGACGATCGTGGCGGCTCACGGTGACCCAGTGGCCGTGTCGGTCAACGGCGAGGACATCCCCGGTTGCTATTGCCTCTCCGAGGGGCGCGTGCTCTTCGACGGGCGCGTCCGCCACATGATTCAGACTGGCCAGCTTCTCGTCTCCGACGCGTCGTCCCAGCAGATCGCGCGTCTTGTGCTTCCCGAGGAAAAGCCCGCGTCGCTTCTTGAGGTCGGCGCTGGCCGCGGGACGAAGACCGTCCTCATCCAAAGCGACGCCCAGCGACGCTACGGCTCGCAGATCGACGAGTACGTGACCGTCGACAACCTGGAGTTCAAGACGAACATCACTGCCGAGCGCGCGGAAGAATACGGCATCCATGTCTCCGAGTCGATCACCGGCGACGCGACGGTACTCGACGACGTGGTAGGCGAGCGTGCCTTCGACGTCGTGTTCATCGACGCTCCGTGCTCGGGTCTGGGCACGCTGCGCCGCCACCCGGAGATCCGTTGGCGTTTAAACCCCGAGAAGATTGACGAGTTCGCGAAGACCGGCTTGGCGCTTCTGAAAGCCGCCTCGAGCCATGTTGCCCCGGGCGGCAGCATCGTCTTCTCCACGTGCACCATCACGCGTGCCGAGAACATCGATGTCGTGAAGGCGTTCCTCGCAAGCGACGAGGGGGCTTCGTTTGCCTTGGCCCCGATTGGCGGAGCGCCGTGCTTCAACCCCGCGCTCAAGCCGGGCTCGCCCGACGCTCACTTCGCCGTGCGGCTTGTGAAGGCGGCGGAATAAACAATCCCCCAATCGCGGGGGCCTGCCCGACACGGCGGCTATCCACATGACAGTTAGCCGCCGTTTGCATATCAAACTACTTCCATTTCGCAACGTTGCGATACAATCCATGCGTTAGGCATCGTCATTGATGCATCGTTCGAGCATTATGAAAGGGGGAGTCGCATATGGAACCGAAGATCGAAGAGGTGGCTTCGCGAATTAGGTCGCTGCGTGAGGATCTCGACATCTCGATGCAGGAAATGGCCCAGGCGACGGGCCGCTCGCTTTCGGAATACGCCGCGCAAGAATCGGGCGAGCAAGATTTGAGCTTCACCTTTCTCTCGAAGTGCGCGAAGCGCTTCGGCGTCGACGTTGTCGAGCTGCTTACCGGCGAGAACCCTCACCTGACTGGGTATTCGCTTATCCGCGAGGGCGATGGGCTGTCCGTGAAGCGCCGTGCCGGCTTCGAATACTTGCACAAGGCGCCGCAGTTCAAGAACAAGCTCGCCGAGCCGTTCTTGGTCACGATGCCCTATCTTCCCGAAGAGCAGGACAAACCTATCCATCTGTCCTATCACCGCGGTCAGGAAATCGACTGCATCGTTTCGGGGCATATGCGCTTCGCCTACGAAGGCCACGTCGAGGAACTGGGCCCCGGCGACGTGCTTATGTACGATTCGGGTCGCGGGCATGGCATGATCGCCACGGGTGGCGAGCCGTGCGTGTTCTACGCGATCGTTTTGAAGCCGCAGGATATCGAGATTATGTAGGCGCGCCTGGGCTTGCCCCGGGTTGCGCCCCCCTTCGGATCCTATGAGACTTCAAGGGCGTTTAGCCCTGCTTGCACTGAAAGAGGTTCTTTTATCCCATGAGGAATATCAATCTGCGCTACGTTGACGAGACCTACGCTCCCGATGGACAGCTCGAAACGTTCAGCGTTCACTATCCCGACAATTTCAACTTCGGCTACGACGTCGTCGATGACATCGCGATGAACGACCCCGACCGCCGTGCGATGATTTGGTGCAACCCCGAGGGCGAGGAGCACATTTTCACGTTCGCCGATATGAAGCGCTGGTCCGACAAGACGGCAAACTTCCTGGTCGATCAGGGTATCAGGCGCGGTGATTACGTCCTTGTCGTCCTGCGCCGCCACTACCAGTTCTGGTTCGTCGCGACGGCGTTGGCCAAAATCGGCGCGGTCATGGTCCCCGCTACCTTCATGCTGAAGGAGCACGACTTGGAGTATCGTCTGAACGGTGCCTCCATCTCCTCCATCATCTGCACCTCGGTTGGGGAAATCTCCCAGATCGCGGACAACGTTATCGATGAATGCCCCACGGTCACCTCGCGCATTCTCGTGAACGGCGCGGGCGGTGGTCTGACCCGACGCGACGAGGATGGAAACCTCATCGCCGTTGCGGGCACGGTCGGTGCGGCGCTTTCCGGCGAGGAGGGCATCTGCGCAGTGCCCATCGAGCGCGAGGGTTGGGTCGACTTCAACAGCGGCGTCCGCGCGGCGAGCGAGGTCTTCGAGCGGCGTGACACCGTAGCCGCAGATCCCATGCTCATGTATTTCTCCTCCGGCACGTCCGGTAACCCAAAGATGGTGCTTCACAACTCCGGTTATGCCGTCGCGCACCTGATCACCGCCAAGCACTGGCACAACGTGCAGCCCGACGGCGTTCACTTCACCATCGCTGACACGGGCTGGGGCAAGGCCGTGTGGGGCAAGTACTACGGGCAGTGGCTTATGGAAGCATGCGTCCTCACGTACGATTTCGATCGCTTCAATGCGGGCGAGATTCTCTCGCTTATCTCGAAGTACCAAGTCACGACTTTGTGTTGCCCGCCGACAATGTACCGTCTCATGATGTCTGAGAACTTCGACGCCTATGATCTCTCGTCGCTTCAGTACTCGACGACTGCGGGCGAGGCGCTCAACCCCGACCTGTTCAACTTCTGGAAAGAGCACACGGGGCTTACGATCTACGAGGGCTTCGGTCAGACGGAGACGCCGCTTACCATCGCCAACCTCAAGCATTCGACGCCCCGTTCCGGCTCGATGGGCAAGCCCGTGCCGCTCTACAACGTCGAGATCCAGCGTGATGACGGCTCGCGCTGCAACACCGGCGAGACGGGCGAGATTTGCATCCGTATGGAACCGCGTCCTGCGGGCATCATGATGGAATACTACCGCGACCCCGAAAAGACGGCGAACGCGATTTACGACGGCTGGTACCACACGGGCGACACCGCATGGGTCGATGAGGATGGCTACTTCTGGTACGTCGGTCGAAACGACGACGTCATCAAGTCATCCGGCTACCGTATCGGGCCCTTTGAGATCGAAAGCGAGCTGCTCGAGCACGAGGCGGTGCGCGAGTGCGCTGTCACCGGCGTGCCCGACCCTGTTCGCGGCTTCGCCGTTAAGGCGACAGTCGTGCTCGCCGACGGCTTTAAGGGCTCCGACGATCTGACGCGCGAGCTGCAGGCATGGGTGAAGCACCGTACGGCGCCCTACAAGTACCCGCGCATCGTCGAGTACGTCGACGCGCTTCCGAAGACGGTGAACGGCAAGATCCGCCGCGTCGCCATCAGGCAGAAGGACGGCGCTGACTTGAAGTCGCCGAAGCTTCCCGAGGGCCTTATCTAGCATGGCGCAGGTTCGCGACTTCGACGTTTCGCAGCTATCCGGCGTGCTTATCGTATGCGGCCACTACGGTGTGGGGAAGACGGCGCTTTCGCTTTCGCTCGTAAAGGATGCCTCCCGTGCGGGAAAACACGTCACGCTCGTCGACCTCGATGTGGTGAATCCTTACTTCAGGTCGAGTGACCAGGCGCAATCGCTTCGGGCGGCGGGCATCTCGGTGATAACACCGGTCTATGCTGGCCCCGACTGCAACATCGACATGCCGGCGCTCACGGGTGCGGTCGCTCCTGCGATCGAACGCGCGAGCTCCGATGCAGGCGAGCTGTGCATCATCGATGTCGGCGGCGACGATGCGGGTGCGGCGGCGCTTGGGCGTTTCTCGCGCACGATCGCTTCGGCACCTTACGAGATGTGGTATGTCGTGAACCGCTACCGAGCGCTTACTCGCGATCCGCACGAAGCGTGCGAGGTGCTCTACGAAATCGAGCGCGCATCGCGCCTTCGCGCGACGACAATCGTCGCGAACTCCCATCTCATGGGCGACACCGACGAGGATGCGATTTCCCAGTCGCTGCCGTTTGCCCGCGAGGCGGCGTGTGCGGCGGGTCTGCCGCTTGCGACTGTCTGCGTTCCCGCATCTTGTGCGGACGCGGCGAGGGAGCGGCTTTCCCAAGAGGGCGCCGACGTGGCGCTCTATCAAATAGATCCCTATCGGCAAACGCCGTGGAGTAACTGATAGTCAAGAGGGCGGGGGTTAACGTCAAATGGCAAGAATCAGCGTGGACGAGGGCTTCTGCAAGGGCTGCGGCCTTTGCGTGGATGCATGCCCGACCCACATCATCGAACTCGATCAGGAGAGGATAACGGCCAAAGGCTATCATCCTGCGCACTGCATCGACCAGTCAAAATGTGTTGGGTGCTGCTCATGCGCGGTCATGTGCCCCGATGTCGCCATCTCGGTTTGGAGGTGAGTTATGGCTGAAAAGGTTCTTATGAAGGGAAACGAGGCGCTTGCGGAAAGCGCGCTGCGCGCCGGGTGCCGTTTCTTCTTCGGTTATCCCATCACGCCGCAGACCGAGCTTGCGGCCTACATGTCCAAGCGCATGCCGAAGATCGGCGGGACGTATCTGCAGGCTGAAAGCGAAATCGCGGCAATCAACATGGTGTACGGCGCCGCATCCGCCGGTGCTCGTGCGATGACGTCCTCGTCGAGCCCCGGAATCTCGCTTAAAGGCGAGGGCATCTCGTACATGGCCGGCTCGGATTTGCCGGGCGTCATCATCAACGTTCAGCGAGGGGGCCCGGGCCTCGGCGGCATCCAGCCTTCCCAGTCCGACTATTGGCAGGCCACACGCGCGACGGGGCATGGCGACTTCTTCATGCCCGTGCTTGCGCCCTCGACAGTGCAGGAGATGGCAGACTGCGTCTACCGCGCCTTCGATTTGGCCGACGAGTACCGCACGCCCGTCATGGTGCTTGCCGACGGCATGCTGGGGCAAATGATGGAGCCCGTCGTTTTGCCGGAGCCCAAAGAGAGCCTTCCCGAGAAGCCCTGGGCGACGACGGGGCATAAGGGCAAGCGCGCCCACAATATCGTGAACTCGCTCTACTTGACCGCCGACGCCCTCGAGAAGCTCAACATCGAGCGCTTTAAGCGCTACGAGGTCATCCGCGAGAACGAGCAGCGCTCGGAAGCTTTCATGCTCGACGATGCGGAAATCGTCGTCGTCGCGTTCGGCGCTTCGAGCCGTGTGGCGAGAAGTGCGGTCGTCGCTGCGCGCGAGGAGGGCATCAAAGTCGGTCTTCTTCGTCCGATCACGCTGTGGCCGTTCCCGACGAAGGCGATTGAGGAGACGCTCTCTCATGCGAAGGCGTTCCTGTCGGTTGAGATGAACATGGGACAGATGGTCGACGACGTGCGCCTCACGGTGAACGGGCGTGCGGCTGTTGACTTCTATGGCCGCACTGGCGGCGTCATCCCAACGCCCGAAGAGGTGCTTTCCGCTATTAAGGATTCTGCGAAGAGGGGAGGGGTTCTCTAATGGCGCAAGACGAGAAACTCGTGTTTTCCCGCCCGCATTCCCTGTTGCCGGTGGTGACCAACTATTGCCCGGGGTGCACGCACGGCATCGTCCATCGCCTCGTGTGCGAGGCCATGGACGAGCTCGATATCGAGGGTCAGTCCGTAGGCGTCGCGCCCGTCGGCTGCTCGGTCATGTCCTACGATTTCTTCGGTTGCGACATGATTGAAGCTGCCCACGGCCGCGCTCCCGCGGTGGCCACCGGTGTGAAGCGCGTTTTGCCCGATCACGTGGTGTTTGCGTACCAAGGCGACGGCGACCTCGCCTCGATCGGCATGGCTGAGACCGTCCATGCGGCGACGCGCGGCGAGCACATCACCGTCATCTTCATTAACAACGCGATCTACGGCATGACGGGCGGTCAGATGGCTCCTACGAGCCTTCCGAACCAGGTCACGCAGACGAGCCCCTATGGGCGCGACGTTTCGAAGGCGGGCTATCCCGTGCGCGTGTGCGAGCTTTTGAGCACGCTCGACGGCCCAGCGTACATCGAACGCGTTACCGTCGATTGCAAGAAAAACATCCGCAAGGCGAAAAACGCCATCAAGAAGGCGTTCCAGTACCAGATCGACGGCGTTGGCTATTCGTTCATCGAGGTCGTTTCCACCTGCCCCACGAACTGGGGATTGACGCCGCAAGAAGCCTTCGAGTGGATGCGCGAGAACATGCTGCCGTACTATCCGCTCGGCGTCTATCGCGACGTCGTCGCTGATGGTTATGCGAACGCGGCCGAGGCGGCGTCGGCTCGCTCGGCGGTATGCCCCATTGCTCATCCCGAGATGTCGGAAGGGGGCAACTAATGGCTGAGACGACGTATCCCGATCGCAAGATCGTGCTCGCTGGCTTCGGCGGGCAGGGCGTGCTCTTCGCCGGCAAGGTTATCGCCTATACCGGGCTTATCGGCGATCGCGAGGTTTCGTGGCTGCCTTCTTACGGCCCTGAGATGCGTGGTGGCACCGCGAACTGCAGCGTCAGCTTGGCGGCAGACCCCATCGGCAGCCCGCTCATCACGGCGCCCGATGTCCTTATTGCGATGAACCAACCCTCGCTCGATAAGTTTATCGATGCGGTCGTTCCCGGTGGTCTTATCATCGCCGACTCCACGCTCGTGCAGAGCATTCCCGAGCGCAGTGACGTGACGGTGAAGGCTGTTCCCGCCGCCGATATCGCCGAGAAGGCGGGGCTTAAGGGATTGGGTAACATCGTGCTTGTGGGCGCCCTCTTTGCGGCGGATCCGTTCTGCGATCCCGAAGTGCTCACGGCGGCGATCGAGAAGTGCGTTCCCGCGCGTAAAGCTGCGATGCTCGATAAGAACAAGCAGGCGCTCTCGCTCGGTATCGAGGCGTAAGGGCAGTGTGCGCGGCGAGGGGCGCTAAAGGGACGCCCTTCGCCGCAGCTTCTTACCCTCAAAGGCGCGCGGTCGACGACATCATCATGAACGACACGCTCTCTTCCGACGATGCGATGCCGATGTTCTATGTGGGCGAGAGCGACTATTATTTCACGGTGTCGAAGAGCCGTCCCGGCATCATGGCCGAGCTCGATGCCGCGATAACGCAGATCCTAACGCCGAATCCGCGCTACAACGATGAAATCAAGACGCGCTATTCCGTGATCAACGTCGGCAGTTCCTCGCTTACGGACAGGGAGCGCGACTGGCTTGTGTCCTGCGACAACACCGTGACCGTCGGCTATCTGGACAATCTGCGGCCCTATTCGCTTCGCGGCAAGGACAATCAGATGGAAGGTGCGCTTTCGGCCGTCGTGAGCGATATGCGCGAGCGGTTCGGCATCACGGTGAACGAGCGCGCTTATTCCTCGAACAGCGATTCGGAAGCGGCGCTCGGGCGCGGGGAAATTGATGTAGCCCTCCCGTTTGCCAAGGATTATTGGATCGCCGAGCAGGAAGGATATGCCCAAAGCGACTCCCTGGCCCCGTCATCGTGAACAAGAGCATCGCGAATTCCCAGGACAACATCACCGCCGGCACCTACACGGCGCAGTCCTACGGCGAAACCGAAACGACCCTTGTGCGGTTCGTCCGACTTTATCAAGGGGCATTCGTCGCCGGCGTGGACGTGGTGCTTGTCGGCATCATGGCGATTCTTGTGTGGTCGCTGCTTCGTGCGCGCAAAGCGCAGCAGGAAGCGCAGGCCGCGAGCAGTGCGAAAACCGCGTTCCTCTCGCGCATAAGCCACGACATCCGCACGCCGCTAATGCTTTGCCCGTTTTGCGTTCGCCTGCTGATGTTCGTGTTGTCCGCTTCGGCTTCTTGCGGAGCCTTTCGTAGGGACCTTGCCGATGTTCGTGCCGTTCGGCATTACGGAAGCATATCTTGTGTAGCTAAGGTGCCCCCGAAATTGCGCCCGCCGTGGTGTCATTGGCGGGATTTTTCGCCCTTTGCTCAACGGGTCGGGGGTTGCGCGCGGGCATGCGGTATGATTGTCGCGCTTTAGGAAGCTTTCTTCTTGGAGATGGATGGGTCCTGGTGGGCCCCGCGGCCTTCAAAGCCGTTGTGAGGCGCGCAGAACGTCTTGGGTGTGTTCGATTCGCACGCATCTCCGCCAATATTTCCATGAAACGACGCGATCGGCGCCGCAAGGTGCTTGCGTGCTTGTTGTCTTTTCCAGGAAATGGGGGGGGAATTATGGCAGATCAATCAATTTCCGTCGACGCGTTAAGCCCGGCTCAAACCGAGGCGAAGGCGGAGACTCTCGGCATCTCGAAGTGCTCGATGCCCGCTGGCCGCATGTTTGTCGCCGCGATGCTCGCAGGCGCCTTCATCGGCTTCGGCGCAATGTTCTTTTGCCTGTTCACAAGCGATTCATCGCTTCCTTTCGCCGTGCAACGCGCTGGCGGCGGCGCTTGCTTCTGCTTAGGCCTCGTGCTCGTGCTCTGCTGCGGCGCGGAGCTTTTCACCGGCAATTCGCTTATGGTGTGCTCGCTGTTCTCGAAAAAGATCGGCGCAGGCCAGCTCGCGCGCAACTGGGCGATCGTGTGGCTGGGAAACCTTGCCGGCTCGCTCGTCGTCGTGTTCCTCGTATACGCCTCGCAGATGGGCGCGATGAACGGGGGAGCGGTCGGGACGACCATGGTAAACGTTGCTTACTCGAAGGCCTCGCTTGCACCCGCCGCCATCTTCGCGAAGGGCATCCTCTGCAACGTGCTCGTGTGCCTGGCCGTGTGGATCGGCTTTTCCGCCCGCTCGGTGGTCGATAAGGTGCTCGGTATTTTTCTTCCTATCACTGCGTTTGTGGCCTGCGGGTTCGAGCACTGCGTGGCGAACATGTTCTTCCTTCCGAGCGGGCTTCTCATGAACATGCTCGGCGTCGGCAACCCAGGGGCGATCGCGCTCGAGGGGCTCGTCGCGAACATCGTCATCGCGACGCTCGGTAACGTCGTCGGCGGCGTGGCGGTCGGCACGGCGTATTGGTTCGCGTATCGAACTCGTGAGAATCGCGCGTAAACCCGCGTGCATACGCTACACTTACCTTTCAACAGTCAACGGGGAAGGGTGAGGTTCGTGCTTACGTATTTCAAACGCTATGAGATAGCGGCTTGCGCTATTGCCGTCGTCATTCCCCTCGCCGTGGTCTTCATCTGGTCGAACATCGAGGGGCGTGCGATGGGCTTCACTGCAGCGGGCGCGGGCGTATCTGTCGTGCTCTTGCTCGCCGGCCTGTTCATCTTCACGCGCGTGTTTGCTCGCGCAGCGCAGGCTAAGCTCGAAAAGCTCGTCTCCCTCTACAACGACGACTGCGATGCTATGGCCTTCCTCGAAGGTTCGTCGAAAATCGCGGAATCCGCCGAGCCGCCCTTGGGGGAGCTTCCCGCGTGGTTTTTGTCCTTCTACGCGTGCGCGCTCATCAACGTCGATCGCAAGAGCGACGCCGCGAAGTTCGGCCTCATGATTCAAGACAGCGTGAAGGACGCGCCCACCGATGAGGCGAAAATCGCGCTGTACGCCGATCTGGTTCCCCTGGTGAAGAGCCTCTTTGACAACAACCGGGTGATCGCGCTCATCGATGAGGCGCTCTCGCTGCCAAACTTGGGGGATGACGTTATCACGCGGCAGCGCTGTGCCTATCTTTCCTGGTCGCGTGAGGTCGCCCAGGCAGAACTTGATCACGACGAGTCGAAGCTCATCGGGCTGTACCGCTCCATCTGGGACAACCACGACCAGTGCACGCGCTTGCGCGTCGTGTATGCCGCCAAGGAGGGCGAGCTTCACGCTGCGGCGGGCAACCGCGATGCGGCAGCAGGCTGCATGCGCTTCGCCGCCGATAATGGCAAGGATCTCCCCGCAGCGCGCACAGCCCGCGCCTTCTTTGGAGAGTAAGGTGCAGTTGCATCGGCGCAGGCGACTTTAAAACGCCCCTCTCGGAAGTGGTGCCCCCGCTTACGGAATACCGCTGGGAACTGTTAGCACGTTCGAAACAATAAACTCCTATAATTCTGAACGTTTTTGCAATTCACGGTATGAGTGGGGTAGTGGTATGGACTTGATGCAGATTGTGGCCGTGGTGGTGTTCGTCGTCGCGATGGTCGCCATCATGTCGGAGAAGGTGCACCGCGCGCTCGTCGCCATCGTCGGCGCGATGATCCTGCTCATCGTCCACGTCGTCACCTTCGACCAGGCCATGAGCCACGTCGACTTCAACACGCTCGGCGTCCTTCTGGGCATGATGCTCTTCGTCGCCGTGGTTAAGCTATCGGGCATCTTCGAGTACCTCGCCATCAAGTGCGCGCGGCTCGCGAAGGGCAACCCCTGGCACGTCATGGTGCTCTTCGTCTGCCTGACCGCGGTGCTCTCGGCGCTGCTCGACAACGTGACGACGGTCCTGCTCATCGGCCCGATGACCATCACGGTGTGCCGCCTGCTCGACATCGACGCGGTGCCATTCTTCCTCGCCGAGATCATGGCCTCCAACATCGGCGGCACGGCGACCCTCATCGGCGACCCGCCCAACATCATGATCGGCTCGGCCGCGGGCTACTCCTTCGTCGACTTCGTCCTCTACGATACCCCGGCGGCGCTGCTCTCGCTCGCCGTGATGCTCGCGCTGTTCTACCTGCTCTTCGGCCGAAAGCTCCACGTCGACGATGCGCACAAGGACGCGCTCGCGGGCCTCGACGAGCGGGAGCAGATCAAGAACCCGATCCTCCTGCGCCAGAGCGTCGTCATGATCGTCCTCGTCGTCGTGGGCTTCATGGCCCACGGCTCGCTCGGCGTCGAGTCCTGCGTCGTCGCGCTCACGGCGGCGGGCGTCCTCATGCTGATCTCGGGCGAGCGCATCGAGGAGGCGCTCGCGCACGTCGAGTGGACCACGCTCGTCTTCTTCGCCGGTCTGTTCATCATCGTGGGCGCGCTCTCCGAGGTCGGCGTCATCGGCATGCTTGCGCAGGCTCTGATCGACGTCACGGGCGGTTCGACCTTTATCGCCATGCTCGTGCTGCTCTTCGCCTCGGCCGTCGTCTCGAGCTTCCTCGACAACATCCCGTTCGTCGCCACGATGATCCCGATCCTTCTGTCCATGGAGGCGACCGGCATGGACGTCGCGCCCCTGTGGTGGGCGGTGTCGCTCGGCGCATGCCTCGGCGGCAACGGCACCTTGATCGGCGCGTCGGCGAACGTCGTCATGTCCGACATCTCGCGCAAGAACGGCCATGTCATCACGTTCGCGCACTTCTTCAAAGTCGGCTTTCCCACGATGCTCGCGACCGTCGCCGTGTCAGCAATCTATCTAATCGTGCGTTTTCCGCCAATGTAGCATTTCGGGGTTTCGCGCGGCGCGAAGCTGGCCTATACTTGCGTGCAGTCCTTTAAAAGCGGTACAGAGAGACCGACAAGGAGCGCGAGCGGTTCACCCAGGTGAAATCGCACTATCGCAGAACCGAGCGGTCTGCCTGCATCCCTGATTGGAAGAGGGTGCGAATGACAGATTCTAGAACAGTGAAATCCGTCTGTATGGACGCAGACGAAATTGAGCGATCGCTCACGCGCATCGCGCACCAGATTCTCGAGGCCAACCACGGCGCCTCGAACATCGCCTTGGTGGGAATCCTCACCCGAGGCGATTTGCTCGCTCATCGTCTTGCGAGCAAGATCAAGCAGATCGAAGGCACCGACGTTCCGCTCGGCGCGCTCGACATCAGCTTTTATCGTGACGATTTCGCGACGCATCTTTCCCCCGAGGTCCACTCGACCGACATTCGCTTCGACATCGACGGGTTGACCGTCGTGCTCGTCGACGATGTCCTGTTCACCGGCCGCACCATCCGCGCGGCGCTCGACGCGCTAAGCGATTTCGGCCGCCCTTCCTGCGTGCAACTTGCGGTCCTCGTCGACCGCGGGCACCGCGAGCTTCCCATCCGCGCCGATTTCGTCGGCAAGAACGTCCCCTCCTCGTCGCACGAGAACGTTCGCCTCTTTCTGAAAGAGGTCGATGGCGTCTCCGCCGTCGAGGTCCTCGAAATGGCGCCGGGGGACCGTGCGGGATCCGCCCCGCTTGGCTTTGACCAGCCCCAGGAAAAGGAGGCATAGCAGCCATGGCCTTCAACCACAAGCACCTCATCAACATCTCGGAATACTCCGCGGAAGACATCACGCGGATCCTCGACACCGCCGCAAGCTTCCGCGCGGTGAACGAGCGGCGCATCAAGAAGGTGCCAACGCTCAAGGGTTTCACGGTCGTGAACATGTTCAACGAGCCTTCCACCCGCACACGCTCGTCGTTCGAGCTCGCCGAGAAGCGCCTGTCGTGCGATACGCTCAACTTCGGCGGGTCCTCCACCTCCACGGTGAAGGGCGAGAGCTTGCGCGACACCGTGCAGACGCTCTGCTCGTACAAAATCGACGCTATCGTTGTGCGCGACAAGCACGCAGGTGCTCCGCGCAAGGTTGCCGACGTCTCCGGCGTGTCCGTCATCTGCGCAGGTGACGGCAAGCATCAGCATCCAACCCAGGCGCTGCTCGACCTGTACACCATTCGCGAGCGCTTCGGGCACATCGAGGGCCTTCGCGTCGGCATCGTCGGCGACATCGGCCATTCGCGCGTCTGCGGCTCGCTCATCCCCGCGCTCAAGATCATGGGCGCCCACGTCACCGTCATCGCACCGCCGACGCTCATGCCGGCAGCTCCCGAAATCTTAGGGGCCGACGAAATCACGAGCGACCTCGACGCGGCGCTGCCCGAGCTCGACGTGGTCTACATGCTGCGCATCCAGCGCGAGCGCCTCGAGGGCGCGCCGTACCCGAGCCTTCGCGAGTATAACCTGCTCTTCGGCCTGACCGAGGAGCGCGAGAAGCTCATGCGGCCCGAAGCTATCGTTTGCCATCCAGGTCCTGTGAACCGCGGCGTCGAGCTCGATGACTACATGTGCGACAATCCGCAGCGCTCCGTCATCTTGGACCAGGTCTATTCCGGCGTGCTCGTCCGCATGGCCGTTCTCTATCTGCTGTTAGGAGGAACCGACAATGGCGTTGATGCTTAAGAACGCGCGGCTTCTCGACCCCCAGGTTGGGCTCGACGAGGTCGCCGACATCCTGATTCGCGATGGCCGCATCGTCGAGATTGGCCACGACCTTGAAATGCCTAAGGGCGTCGAACGCGACCTTACGGGAAAGATCATCGTCCCCGGTCTGGTCGACATGCACGTCCATTTGCGCGACCCCGGATTCGAGTACAAAGGCGACATCGAGTCGGAAACGAAGGCGGCTGCGCACGGCGGCTTCACCGCGGTGTGTGCGATGCCGAACACGAACCCCGTCTGCGACAACGCGACCATCGTGGAATACGTGCAGCGCAAGGCTTCCGAAGTCGGCTTCTGCCGCGTGCTTGTGTCGGGCGCACTCACGCAGGGGCTCAAAGGCGAGGTGCTCTCCGAGATGGGGGACATGGTCGCCCACGGCGCCGTCGCGTTCACCGATGATGGGCGCGGCGTGCAGGACTCGGGCATGATGCGCCGCACGATGGACTACGCCAAGCAGTTCGACCGCGTCGTCATGTGCCACTGCCAAGACGAGGGCCTCGTGGGCGCGGGTCAGGTGAACGAAGGGGAATGCTCCACGCGCCTTGGCCTTTTAGGTTGGCCTGCGGAAGGCGAGGAGCTCGAAATCATGCGCGACATCGCGCTTTGCCGCCTGACGGGCTGCCATTTCCACGCACAGCACGTTACGACCGCGCGCGGGCTCGAGCTCATCCGCGCTGCCAAGGCCGAGGGGCTGCCCGTCACCTGCGAGGTCACGCCGCACCATCTGCTTCTCGACGACTCGATGATCGGCGAGGATTACGATACGAACTACAAGGTGAACCCGCCGCTTCGCACGAAGGCCGACGTCGCCGCGCTCCGCGCCGGGCTTGACGACGGCACGGTCGACGCCATCGTCACCGACCACGCGCCGCATGCGACCTACGAGAAGGACCGCGAGTTCGAGCTTGCCCCCTTCGGCATGACCGGCATCGAGACCTCGCTCGGCCTTATGCTTACCCACCTGGTAGGCGAGGGCGTGATTAGCTTGAGCCGCCTCGTCGAGCTCATGGCCGTGAACCCTCGGGCAATCCTGCGCGACGAGCGCGTGGCCATCGAGCCGGGCTCCATCGCCGATCTGACGGTCATCGACCCCGACGCGGAGTGGACGGTTGCCAAAGACGACTTCTGCTCGAAGGCTCAGAACACGCCGTTTGTCGGGTGGGACCTTCGCGGGCGCGCGACCGACGTGTTCGTCGGCGGTTACGCGACGATGGAAGACGGCGTGGTTTGCTCCACGGTTAAAAAATAAGGCGCCTTTACGGCGATTTCGATACGATAGCGGATGACGCCCGCGATGGCGGGCTTGAACGGAAAGGAACGATGTGAGCGAGATTACGAAAAAGCTGCTCGAGAACACCTCGAAGCCGCTCGGTGCACCGGCGCTGCTCGTGCTCGAAGACGGCGCTGTGTTCAGCGGCACCTCTTGCGCGGCGCAGGGCGAAGTGTTCGGCGAAATCTGCTTCAACACCTCTCTGGAGGGCTACCTCGAGGTGATCACCGACCCGAGCTACGCGGGCCAGATCATCACGATGACCTATCCCCAGATCGGCAACTACGGCGTGAACCGCGAGGACTGCCAGTCCGAGAAGCCGGCGTTGCGCGGGCTCGTCGTGCGCGACATGTGCCAGGTACCCTCGAACTGGCGCAGCGAACTTTCGCTGCCCGACTTCCTGCGTGAGAACAATGTCGTCGCCATCGAGGGCGTCGACACGCGCGCGCTCGTTCGCCACGTGCGCGACAACGGTGCCCAGCGCGCGGTGCTCTCCACTCTCGACACCGACGCCGAGAGCCTCCTTGCGAAGGTGCGCGCAAGCGAGTCCATCGTCGGCGTGAACCTCGCCGAGACGGTCTCTCGCTCCGAGAAGGCGACCTTCGGCCTCGACGATCTGCCGAAAACCCAGGCGTTCGCGCTCTCCGCGCCCGCGCCTGCGAAGTACAAGGTCGTCGCCTACGATTGCGGCGCGAAGCTTTCCATCTTCCAGAACCTCGTGCGCGTGGGCTGCGAGCTTACCGCCGTTCCGTGGGACACTCCCGCCGAGGACGTCCTCGCGATGAACCCCGACGGCGTGTTCCTCTCCAACGGCCCTGGCGATCCTGATGCGGTTTCGGGTACGTATTCCCAGGTCGAGAAGCTGCTCGGCAAGGTTCCCGTCTTCGGCATTTGCCTTGGGCACCAGATGATGTCGAAGGCCGCGGGCGCTCAGATCGAGAAGCTCAAGTTCGGCCATCGCGGCGGCAACCATCCCGTCATGAACCTGCGCACCCATCGCGTCGAAATCACCGCGCAAAACCACGGGTTCGGCCTTCTGTTCTCGACGCTCGGCGAGCTTATCCCCGAGGAGTCGGCGGGCGAGACCGAACATCACGATGATTTGCGCTTCTGGGTCGAAAAATGCGTGGCACCCGTCGTGCGCAACGAGAAGTTCGGCCGCATCCAGCTCACGCATGTGAACTTGAACGACGGCACGGCCGAGGGCATCGCATTCCTCGACATTCCGGCCTTCTCGGTGCAGTACCACCCCGAGGCGTCGCCCGGACCGACCGACGCGCACTACCTGTTCACCGCCTTCTCGCGCCTCATGGATGGACGCGAGGATTATCTCGATATCGACATCGCCGCCGACCGTTTGGCCGGATGGAAGTTTGGGGGAGAAGTCAATGCCTAAGCGTACCGACATCAAGTCCATCCTGGTCATCGGATCGGGTCCGATCGTCATCGGCCAGGCATGCGAGTTCGACTACTCAGGTGCCCAGGCCTGCAAGGTCCTCAAGGCCGACGGCTACCGCGTCATCCTTGTCAACTCCAACCCGGCGACCATCATGACCGACCCGGGTCTGGCCGATCGCACCTACGTCGAGCCGATCACGCCCGAGTTCGTCGAGAAGGTCATCGAGGAGGAACGCCCCGACGCGCTTCTCCCGACGCTCGGCGGCCAGACCGGCCTGAACACCGCCGTTGCCCTCGCGAAATCCGGCGTCCTTGACAAGTACGGTGTCGAAATGGTCGGCTGCGACCTTTCCGCCATCGAGCGCGGCGAGGACCGCAAGCTCTTCAACGAGTGCATGGAGGAGCTCGGCATCGAGGTCGCGCGCAGCGGCTATGCCTACTCCATGGAAGACGCCGAATCGATCGTCGCGAAGCTGGGCTTTCCCGTGGTGTGCCGCCCGTCGTTCACGCTCGGCGGTGCCGGCGGCGGCATCGCGCACGACATGGACGAGCTTCATCTCATCGTGAGCCAGGGACTTGAGCTCTCGCCCGCAGGCGAGGTACTCGTCGAGGAATCCATCGAGGGCTGGAAAGAGTACGAGATGGAGGTCATGCGCGACCGCGTCGGCAACGGCATCATCGTGTGCTCCATCGAGAACTTCGACGCGATGGGCGTTCACACCGGCGACTCGATCACCGTCGCCCCTGCGCAAACTCTCTCCGACGTTGAATACCAGCGCATGCGCACTGCCTCGCTTGCCATCCTCGAGAAGATCGGCGTCGAAACCGGCGGCTCGAACGTGCAGTTCGCCGTCAACCCGAAGACGGGCCGCATGATCGTCATCGAGATGAACCCTCGCGTGTCGCGCTCCTCCGCGCTCGCTTCCAAGGCGACGGGTTTCCCGATCGCTAAGGCCGCGGCGAAGCTTGCGGTGGGCTACACGCTCGACGAGATCGTGAACGACATCACGAAGGCGACGCCCGCATGCTTCGAGCCTTCCATCGACTACTGCGTTGTCAAGGTGCCGCGCTTCGCGTTCGAGAAGTTCCAGGGCACCGATGACACGCTCACGACCCGCATGAAGGCGGTCGGCGAGATCATGTCCATCGGCCGCACCTTCGAGGAATCGCTCGGGAAAGCGCTTCGCTCCCTTGAAAACGGCCGCGCTGGCCTCGGCGCCGACGGCAAGGGTGCGGAGAGCACCATGCAGGGCGCGGAATTCGACGACATGGTGTGCCGCCCGACCGCGAACCGCATCTTCTTCATCGGCGAGGCGATGCGCCGCGGCATGAGCGTGGAAGAGCTTCACGAAAAGACAGGCATCGACCCATGGTTCTTGGCCCGCATGGCCGACATGGTCGCCGTCGAGCAGGCGCTTTCGGGACACGCGCTTGAGGAACTCGACGAGGAGGACATGCGCTGCGCTAAGCGCTTCGGCCTCTCCGACGTGCAGATTGCTCATCTGACCGGCTCAGATGAGCTTTCCGTGCGCGCCCACCGCAAGGCGCTCGGCGTCGTCCCCGCGTTCAAGACGGTCGACACCTGCGCGGCTGAAACGCCGAGCAAGACGGCCTACCATTACAAGACCTACGACGCCTGCGAGAGCGAGGTCGCTCCCAAGACCAAGAAGCGCGCGATGATCCTCGGCGCAGGCCCGAACCGCATCGGGCAGGGCATCGAGTTCGACTACTGCTGCGTGCATGCGAGCTACGCGCTTGCCGACGCCGGCTTCGAGACCATCATGGTCAACTGCAACCCTGAGACGGTCTCGACCGACTACGATACCTCAGACAAGCTCTATTTCGAGCCGCTGACCTTCGAAGATGTGATGGACATCGTCGATGTGGAAGACCCTGACGGCGTTGTCGTGACGCTCGGCGGCCAGACGCCGCTCAAGCTCGCGCGCGCCCTGCAGGAAGCGGGCGTCCCCATCATGGGCACGAGCCCCGAGGCGATCGACCTCGCCGAAGACCGCGACCGCTTCTCGCAGGTGCTCGACGAGCTCAAAATCATCTACCCCGCAGCGGGCGAGGCGTCGACTCTCGAAGAGGCGCACCAGGTCGCCGAGCATATCAGCTTCCCGCTGCTCGTCCGTCCGAGCTACGTGCTCGGCGGCCGCGGCATGGCCATCGTCTACGACAACGACCAGCTCGACAAGTACATGGCCGAGGCCGCGAAGATCTCGCCCGACCATCCGGTCTACCTCGACCGCTTCCTCGAATCGGCCATCGAGGTCGACGTCGACGCGCTCTGCGACGGCAAGGACGTGTTCGTGGGCGGCATCTTGGAGCACATCGAGATGGCGGGCATCCACTCGGGCGACTCCGCCTGCTGCACGCCGCCGTTCTCCCTGTCGCTCAGCCTTCAGGGGCAGCTGCGCGACATCGCTCGCCGCCTTGCGCTGCGTCTGGGCGTCGTGGGTCTGCTCAATATCCAGTTCGCCATTAAAGACCAGGTCATCTATGTAATTGAGGCAAACCCGCGCGCGAGCCGCACCGTGCCGTTCGTCTCTAAGTCCACAGGTGTCCCCTTAGCGAAGATCGCCGCCCGCATCATGGCGGGGGAGAAGCTCGCCGATCTGCATCTTCCTGCCGACGACCGCAATTTCGACTACTTCTGCGTGAAGGAAGCCGTCATGCCGTTCGGCCGCTTCCCCGGCTCCGACGTCGTGCTCGGCCCCGAGATGAAATCGACCGGCGAGGTCATGGGCATCGCGGGCAACTTCCCCGCAGCATTCACTAAGACCCAGCTCGCGATCGACTACGAGCCGCCGCGGGGTGGGGAAGTGTTCATCTCGGTGAACGATGGCGACAAGCGCAACATCACGGCGATCGCCCGCTCCATCGCGCGCCTCGGGTTCTCGCTCGTCGCAACGACGGGCACCGCTCGCGCTCTTCGCGCCTCGGGCATCGAATGCGAGGAGGTTGGCAAGATCCACGCTGGCTCGCACACGATTCTCGACCGCATCGCATCGGGTGAGATCGTGCTCATGATCAACACGCCGTTCGGCAGCTCCACCAACACCGACGGCTACGAGATGCGCGCGGCATGCGTGCGCCACGGCGTGAGCTACTGCACCACGCTCGCGGGCGCGCAGGCGCTTATCGCGGGTATGGAGGCGGTTCGCGAGACGGGGCTCGACGTCATCGCGCTGCAAGACCTGCCGCAGTGGGAAGGCTAAAACATGGTAGACATCATAGCGCCCGTGCTCGATAACCACCAGGTGGGCCCCAGGCTTTACCTGATGACGCTGAGCGCGTCCGAAATCGCTTCGAGCATCAAGCCCGGTCAGTTCGTCCATATGCAGATTCCGGGAATGGAGGGCCATATCCTGCGCCGTCCGTTCTCGGTCTATGCAGCGAACGCGAGCGAGGGAACGATTGAGATCCTCTACCAGGTGGTGGGCTTCGGCTCCGAGCGCATGACGAAGCTTGCGCCCGGTGACGAGGTCGCGCCCAAGCTTATCGGGCCCGTCGGTCGCGGCTGGGTCGCACCCGAGAAGTGCGAACGCGCGCTTCTGGTGGGCGGCGGAGTCGGGGCGGCTCCCTTGTACCTGCTCTTCGAGCAGCTGGTTGCTGCAGGCGTTGACGTCACCGTGGTGCTCGGCGCCCAGACCGAGGCGGCGCTTGTATGCCGTGAGCGTTACGCGCGCGTGCTTTCCACTTCCGGCTGCTGCGCTGAGAACGCGCCTCTGTGCGCCACCGATGACGGCACTTTTGGCCGTGCGGGCTTTTGCACCTCGCTTGTCGATGATGCGGTAAGCGAGGCGAACGCGAGTGGAAAACCCTTCGATTACCTGGCTGTTTGCGGACCTGAGCCGCTCATGAAGATCGTTTCCGGCCAGGCGGCGGATGCGAACATCCCTTGCCAGGTCTCGATGGAGAAGCGCATGGCGTGCGGCGTCGGAGCCTGCCTTTCGTGCGTCGTGGAAACCGTCAACGGCAAGAAGCGTTCCTGCGTAGACGGCCCCGTATTCGATGCGCAGGAGGTGGCGTGGTAATGGTAGCGAGAACCCCACGTGAGACGAACGTGAACCTGTCGGTCAACCTCGGCGGCCTCGCGATGAAGAACCCGGTCACCACGGCGTCGGGTACTTTCGCCGCAGGAATGGAGTACTCCGACTTTGTCGACGTGTCCGCTCTGGGCGCCGTCACGACGAAGGGCGTCTCTCTCAATGGCTGGGAGGGCAACGCGAGTCCGCGCATTGCCGAGGTCCCTTCGGGCATGCTGAACTCGATTGGCTTGCAGAACCCTGGCGTCGCCCACTTGAAGAGCGAGGAGCTTCCCTGGCTGCGCGAGCAGGGAGCCACGACCATCGTGAATGTCTCCGGCCACAGCTTCGACGAATACGTGCAGGTCATCGAAGCGCTTGAAGATGCGCCCGTCGATGCCTACGAGGTGAACATCTCGTGCCCGAACGTCGACGCCGGCGGCATGACGCTTGGCACCCACGTCCCGAGCGTCGAGAAGGTGGTCTCGCTTTGCCGCGAGGCGACGTCGCGCCCGCTTATCGTGAAGCTCACCCCCAACGTGACCGACATCACCGAGATCGCCCGCGCGGCCGAGGCTTCGGGCGCCGATGCAATCTCGCTCATCAACACGCTGCTCGGCATGGCGATCGACGCGAAGCGCCGCCGCCCAGTGCTTGCGCGCGTCGTTGGCGGGTTCTCGGGCCCCGCCGTAAAGCCTGTTGCGTTGCGCATGGTGTGGCAGTGTTCGAAGGCGGTTTCCGTTCCCATCCTCGGCATGGGCGGCGTCACGACCGGCACCGACGCGGTTGAGTTCATGCTTGCGGGCGCTACCGCGGTCGCCGTCGGCACGGCGAACTTCATGAACCCTCAAGCAACCGTCGACGTGATCGATGGCATCATCGACTACTGCGAGAAGCAAGGCGTAAACGATGTGAACGACCTGATAGGAGCACTTGAATGCTAGAGGATTTCCATACCGAGCCCGCTCGCGACCGCGTCATCGTCGCGCTCGACTGCGATGCGGCGACTGCGCTTTGCCTTGCGGTGCAGCTGCGCGGCCACGCAAAGTGGCTCAAAGTCGGCATGACGCTCTACTATGCCGAGGGACCTAAGATTGTGCAGACCTTCAAGCAGCTCGGCTTCAATGTCTTTCTCGACCTGAAGTTCCACGACATCCCGCATCAGGCGGAAGGCGCTGCGGCATCTGCTGTGCTTTCGGGAGCCGACATGCTCACCATGCACGCCGTGGGAGGCGCCGCTATGATGGCTGCCGGGCATCGCGGTGCCGAGGCCGCTGCGTTTGAACGCAAGGTTCCGGTGCCGGCGACGCTCGCGATCACGGTTCTCACCAGCATGGATACGGAATCGCTTGCAGCCACGGGCGTTTCGAGGGCGCTTCCCGAGCAGGTGAGCGCGCTCGCCGTGCAAGCTCGCGAGGCGGGGCTTTCGGGTATCGTATGCTCGCCGCAAGAGGCCAAGGGCATGCGCGAGCTGCTTGGGCCCGAGGCGCTCATCGTGACCCCGGGCGTTCGTCCCGCAGGAAGCGCGAAGGGGGACCAGAGCCGCGTGGCCACGCCCGCGCAGGCGTTCGAGAACGGCGCGTCCCATATCGTTGTCGGGCGGCCCATCACGCAGGCCGAAGACCCGGTCGCCGCATTCGAGGCAATCGCCGCAGAGCTGGCCTAACGCTAACAAGCCGTGGGGCAAGCGAAGTCGCCTTGCCCTCGCAATCCGAGGGGTGCGCGGAATTCCGTGCACCCCTCGGTGTCTGATGGGACAGCTCGCATCCTGGCGCAGGTTAGCATCGGGGGTTCGCCATTTGTGAATGCTTTGTGCTCAGATGCACTGTGATGCGTCCAGATTTGGCCTTGCTGCTTATTTTTCCGTTGATGAGCAGTGATTTCTTTGAAAAACACTTGACCATTCGGCGGAAATCCACGACGATAATCAAACGTTGACCGCGCCGTGGGCAAGCCGATTGAAGATTAAGTTTGCGGAGGGTCGCGGAACAATAATGCCCGTCCACTATTGTTTTCCTTGAATGGTCAACTGGGCATTTACAATTATTGTTGATAACGGCAATCGACGGTAGGCGTCGTGCCGAGAAACAAAAGGAGAGATTCACGATGGCAATTCCTCAACTCAGCCCCGAAGAGCGTCAGGCAGCTCTCGAGAAGGCCAAGGCCGCCCGCATCAAGCGCGCTGAGGTTCGCGACGATCTCAAGAGCGGCAAGCTCACGCTCGAGAAGGTTCTCGACATGAAGGAAGACCCGATCATCGGCCGCATGAAGGTTTCCACCCTCATCGAGACCCTCCCCGGTTACGGCAAGGCCAAGGCCGAGAAGATCATGAAGGAACTCCAGATCGCTGAGAGCCGCCGCCTTCGTGGTCTTGGCGACCGTCAGCGTGCCGCACTGCTGGAGCGTCTCGGCTAATCGTGCCCATGCGCCGCGGTAATCTCTTTGTGATTTCAGGGCCATCAGGTGCCGGCAAGGGCACCCTGGTGGCCCGTTTGTTGCGCGAAGTTCCCGATTGCTGGGTTTCGGTTTCCGCAACGACGCGCTCTCCGCGCGAAGGCGAGCAGGAGGCTGTCCAGTACTTCTTCAAGAGCGATGAGGAATTTGATGCTCTTGTAAAGGAAGACGGGCTTTTGGAATGGGCCACGTACGCGGACCATCGCTACGGCACGCCGAAGAGCGCCGTACTGGGGCATATCGCCCAAGGTGAGCAGGTCGTTCTCGAAATCGACGTGCAAGGAGCTTTCCAAGTGAAGGCCAAGCTTCCCGAAGCGCACCTGGTCTTCATCGAGCCGCCGTCGCTTACCGTGCTTGAAGAACGCTTACGCGGTCGAGGCACGGAGACCGACGAGGTGATAGCCTCCCGCATGGAAGCAGCACAAGCAGAGCTTGCGCGCAAGATGGAGTATGACATTCGGATCGTGAACGACAACCTTGAGACCGCTACCAGGCAGTTAGTCGATTACGTGAACGAAAAAGCTGAAGAATAACGAGGTAACATCAAAGATGAGTATCATCGAACCGAGAATCAACGATTTGCTGGAAGAAACCGATCAGGACCGCTTCCTTTTGTGCGCCCTCGCGTCCAAGCGCGCGCACGACATCAACGACATGATGCGCGGCCAGCGCGATCGCGCAATCCAGCTGCAAACCGCCGTCGAGATTGCTCGCGCTGCGGACAAGAAGCCGCTCACGATCGCCTTCAATGAAATCGCAGCTGGCGACGTTTCCTATGATCCTGACAGCATCGACATCAAGAACCATTAATGGCTGAGTATCAACGAATCTGTCTGGTTCACTACCACGAGATCGGCCTTAAGGGCCACAATCGATCAAAATTCGAGATGCGCCTTCTGAAGAATCTGGAGGCGCATCTTTGCGCGTACCCTGTTGTGACGATTCACCGCATCTCGGGGCGTCTTTGCGTGTTCTTGAAGGAAGGAACCTCGCACGACACCATGGTCGAATGTGCCGATGCTATCCGCTCGATTCCCGGCACCGCGCGTGTCTCATGCGGGTTCAAGTGCGAGCGCGACCTCGACCAGATGACCGAGGCGGGCATCCTCGCGATGGGCGAGTCGGGGGCGTTTGCGAGCTTCAAGGTACACGCGCGCCGCAACCACACCGATTTCCCCGTGAACTCGATGGAGATCAACCAGATTGTCGGCGGGCGTTTGAGTGAGGCGTATCCCCAGGTAAAAGTCCAGATGAAGGACCCCGACCTTACGATGGGGATCGAAGTTGTGCAAAACGCGGCGTATGTCTACGCGCGCAGCATCCCCGGTATCGGGGGCCTTCCCGTTGGAAGCTCGGGCACGGTGGTAAGCCTGCTTTCCTCGGGTATCGACTCGCCGGTGGCGCTCTGGCGCATTGCGCGCCGTGGTGCTGTCTGCATCGGCGTGCATTTCTCGGGCAGGCCGCAGACGTCCGATGCCTCCGAATTCTTGGTCGACGACATCGCGCATGTGCTCGAGAAGACGGGCTGTATCGCGCGCGTCTACGTTGTCCCCTTCGGCGACTACCAGCGCGAGATTGCCCTTTCGGCACCCCCTGAGCTGCGCGTTATCCTGTACCGCCGCCTTATGTTTCGCGTCGCTGAGCGTATCGCTTACTACGAGCACGCGAAGGCCATCGTCACGGGGGAGAGTCTCGGGCAGGTCGCTTCGCAGACGCTCGACAACATCCGGGCGACGAACGACGCTGTCTCGCTTCCGGTGTTCCGCCCGCTCATCGGCTCCGACAAGCTCGAAATCATCGCGCAATCGCAGCAGTTGGGGACGTTCCCCATCTCGTCACAGGACGCGCCGGATTGCTGCACGCTCTTCATGCCGCGCAACCCCGAGACGCACGCGAACCTGACGGCCGTGCGCGAGGCTGAGGCCGCTTTTCCCATCGATCAGTGGGTGGAAGAGCTCGCCTTCGCTGCCGAGCCGCACGATTACGCCTGTCCCGCCTATAAGCCGCGCAAGAAATCTTTGCACGACCTTATGGCGGAGAACGACGGAGACTAACTGTGAACCCTGCCAGGTTTCTGCAAGGAATCTGACAGGGTTTTGTGTATTCTGAACGAGAAACGACAGAGTATTTGCGTCTTTACCGTTGCATTCCTGCCTCAAATGCGCGGATAAGGCGACGCGATTCGGGAAGCATTGGGTCAGCTAATCGCCAGGCTTCGTCGTTATACTCCCTTACTTAATCGAAAGGGGAGTGATGAAGCGTCGCGACAAAATACCGTTTTCCGTATCGAACAAGCGCAAGCCGAAACTCGCAGTCGTCATCGGGATTGTTTCGGTCGCGGTGGCGATACTCTGCATCGCAGGCTTGCAGATTGCCCATGCCCTGCTGCCTGGAACCGAGTTTTCAATCTCAAAAGCGCAGACGAGCACTTCGGAGCCTATCGAAGACACGTCCTTAGATACGCCTATTGTCGAGAAGACGATATTCGTACACGTTGAAGGAGCGGTTGCCGCCCCAGGGTTGTTCGAGCTTTCCGAGGGTTCGCGGGTGTACGACGCTATCCAAGCGGCTGGGGGATTTACTGAAGACGCGAGGCATGACGCGGTGAACCTTGCGCGCGTCTTGACCGACGGCGAGCAGATCATCGCTCCCACCACGCAAACCGATGGCGGCTCGGATACTACGCCTGCAACCGCAGCTTCACCTGGCACGGCGACGGGGAAGGTTAACATCAATACTGCCGATGCGGCAACACTTGACACGTTGCCTGGCATCGGAGCATCCACCGCCGCAAAGATCGTCGCTGACCGCGAGGCGAACGGCCCATTCAAAACTATCGAGGACCTAAAGCGCGTCTCGGGAATTGGTGATAAGAAATTTTCCCAGCTCGAGGGGTGCATCACCGTTGGATAACGAGAGGTGGCAATCTTTTAAGGAAGCGACACACCGTCTCACGATGAAGGTGAGCGTTCTCGGCCAGCATTCGAGCGACACCCTTGATGAGTCATGCCCTCAAGGCTCCGCAAAGCGTCCCTCGATGTCACCGCTTACGATCCTTGCGCTCGCATTGTGGGGTGCCTGTGCGGGAAGCTATACCCTGGGTTTTCGATGCGCGTGGGAGTTCTTAGTTCCCGTCATCGTCGTTGCATGCGTCTTCTTTGCTCTTGCGATATTCGCGTTTATGCGAGGTGCACCGTCGACGCTCGCTGTTCTCGTTCTGGGGCTCGTTATCGGATGCGCGCTTGGCTTCTCCGCTACGCTTTCCTATGAAGCAAAGGCTAACCAGGCTATAGCTTCTCCAGTTCAGAAATGGGTCTTCACCGCCGAAGAAGACGCGAGGCAAGGCGATTTCAATGTCACGGTGCGCGCAGTGGCCATATCCCAATCGAGCGGGGAAGAGCATACAGTAAACGTCACCCTGCCAAAAGGGGAAGGTGGCATTTTCTACGGCGACTCGTTCAGCGCGACGTGTGCTCTTTCCCAGCCGAGGGAGGCCTCTGCCGAGCGGTTTTATCTCCAAGGTGTTGATGCCGTGTCGTCGCCTGGAACGATCGAGCGGCTGGACGATTCGCGCTCCGTCGGGGGCATTCTCGCAAACGTGCGGAAATCGGCGATTGCGCTGTTCGATGGACAGGAGAACCCTGGTGCGCTCTGCCAGGCGCTCGTCTGCGGATATCGGGAGCAGCTGCGAGAGAGCGATCTGTACGCAGCATGCAAGACCGTGGGTGTGGCCCATCTCGTCGCAGTTTCCGGGGCCCACCTCTCCATCACGTGCGGGATGATCGCATCCGTGCTTCAGGTCGTTCGAACGCCGAGAAGGTTCTCCCTTGCGATACAGCTTGCTGTGCTTTCGATTTATCTGGTACTGACGGGGATGCCCATATCCGCACTCCGAGCTGCGGCGATGGCTGTCGTCGGCATGACGTCGTTCCTCGCACGCCGACGTCGGGCGACGCTCTCAGCGCTTGGCGCGTGCATTGTCGTGATCATTGCCATCTCCCCGCAATCGAGTGTGTCGATATCGTTTTTCCTCTCAGCGATGTCGACGCTAGGGATCATCGCGCTCATGCCGCTCATCTCATCATGGCTGTCAGCCGTCCCCATCGTGCGGCGGATAGCCGAGCCCTTAGCGCTCACGTTGGCCGCCATGGTGGCAACGACACCATTTTCCGCGGCGCTCTTCTCGCAGTTGCCGCTCGTTTCCCCTGTTGCGAACCTTGTCGTCGCACCGCTCTTCACGCTTGCGCTCACCGTGAGCCTTGCAGGTTCCGTTGCCTCCTTAGCAGCTCCCGTCGTTGTGCCGCTCGCGCTACCCTTCGCGAACGGAGCCGCTTTCTTGCTTGCTCAAGCGATAACGATCTTCGCGGAGATTCCCTTTGCTTGCGTGCCGGTATCGCTTTCCGTGTCGTGGGGGCTTGCGCTCTCGATCGCGGGGCCGCTTCTGCTCTGGATCTTATGGCCCCAGCTCACAGGCGAAACGATCTTTGCGATGGGATCAGCGGCCTGCGCGTGCGCCATTGCCCTCGCTGTTATTGTGCCGTTTTTCAGGCCAAGCGAGATCGTCATGCTCGATGTCGCTCAAGGGGATGCGTTCCTCGTGAGGAGTAAAGGGTCGGCGGTTCTCATCGATACGGGAAACCACGACACGCTCCTCAAGGAGGCGCTTGCCAGGCAAGGCACATTCCACCTCGACGCGGTGCTTATCACTCACGCAGATGACGACCACTGCGGGTCGCTGCAGGCGCTTGACGGTGTCGTGGCAATCGATAGCGTGCTCGTGGCGCACGATGCCGTCACGTGCGACTGCGAGTCGTGCGAAAGCCTCATCAAGAGTGCGTCGTCGGTCGTGGGATCCACCAACGTCGAACCTCTTGCTGTTGGGGATACGATTGCCTGCGGGGATTTTTCCCTGAAGGTGATCTGGCCACACGGGTTTTCCGACGAGGGCGGCAATGCCGATAGCCTTTGCCTGCTTGCCTCTCTTGCGACGAGTGGGGGCACGTGGACGGCATTGTTCTGCGGCGACGCTGAATCCGATCAACTGAAAGAGATGATCGATGAGGGGGCGCTAGGAGATATCGATATCTACAAAGTCGGCCATCATGGCTCGAAGGCGGCACTCACCGAGAGCGTCGTTGAGACGATTCGCCCCGAGATTTCGCTCGTTAGCGTAGGGTCAGGCAATCGATACGGCCACCCTGCTGCGCAGACGCTTTCGCTTCTCGACAACGTTGGGTCGCACGTCTTTCGCACTGACGAGATGGGAGACGTTTCATGCGAATTCTCAAACGATGGCATCCGCGTTACAGCCCTGGGATAGAATGGCTGCATGACACACACAGCTAAGCAAAAACCACTCATTCCCGCCTACCTGATCGTGGGGGAGGACGCGCTCAAGCGCTCGACCGTGCTGAGGAGGCTCCGCGAGCGCCTCGCGCAATACGGGGATCTCTCTTTCAACTCCGACACCTTCGACGGTGAGACGGCGCTGGGGGCCGATATCGTATCGGCTTGCAACACCATGCCCTTCGCAAGCGAGAAGCGGCTGGTCTACGTACGTGATGCCGACAAACTGAAGAAGGCCGATTCGGAGGAGCTCGTCGCCTACCTCGATTCCCCGAGCGATCAGACGGTGCTCGCGCTTGAGGCGGAGAAGCTCGCGAAGAACACGCGTCTGTACAAGGCTGTCGCCGCCGTGGGGAAGAGCGCTGTCATCGAGTGCATCCCACTGAAGAAGAAAGAGCTGCCCCACACCGTTCGTTCGATGGCCGTCTCGCACGGGACGACGTTCACCGAAGGGGCCGCAAATGCCCTCGTCGAGCTCGTGGGCGAGAACACGGTGCATCTCGACAGCGAAATCGCGAAGATTGCGCTCGCGCATCGGGGGAACGACCCTGTTTCCGAGCATGAGGTGCGCTCGCTTGTAAGCCGCACAACCGAGGCAACTCCTTGGGAATTCGTCGATGCCTTTGCCGCGCGCGACCTTAAGAAGTGCCTCATCTATCGCGCGAAGATGGAGTCGACCTCGCCCCATGCGCTCATTGCGATGTGCACTACCCGGCTGCGCGAGATCATGTGCGCGAAGGTCCTGGCAGAGCGGGGCAACCCCAATGCGCTTGCATCAGCGCTGACCGAGTATGCGAAAATTGCGAACCCCAAGGCCCGCCCCAAACAGGCATGGCAGGTGAAAGGGCATAGCACCCTCGCGCGGCGCTTCTCGCGAGAGGAGCTTCGCCGCGCGATCATCACCGCTCGCGATGCCGAGCGCGCCATGAAAAGCGGCGCTGATCCCGAAGCGGCATTCATGGACTGGGTCACCTCCGTCTGCACGGGAAGATAGCCCCGCCATCCACGATCGAGGCAAACCACTCGATCCCTATCCCGCATTGGTGTCCCAAAGAAAAAGGACCCTGTGTTCTTGCGATGAACTCAGGGTCCTTCGAAAGTCGCGTTAAGCGATTTGCTTATTCAGCAGCTTCCTCAGCTTCGGCAGCCTCGGCCTTGGCGGCCTCTTCGGCTTCCTTGGCCTTGCGAGCCTTAGCAGCAGCCTCTTCCTTGAGCTGCTTCTCGCGACGCTTTGCCTTCTCGGCGGAAGCAGCAGCGAGGGCGGCCTTGCGCTCGGCCTTCTTGGCAGCCTTCTTGTTGCCCGTGGCCTCCTGCTTCTTCGGCTCCGGCTTCACGTAAGCAGCGCGATCGGCGTCGGTCACGATGGTGTTGGCGAGCTGCATGACACCGGACTTGCGGTTGGCAGCCTGGTTCTTGTGGATGATGCCCTTGGAAGCAGCCTTGTCGAGCAGGCGGCTCGCGGCGAGAGCGGCGGCGTAAGCCTCGGCACCGTTGCCGGCAGCGACAGCCTCGCGCACGCGACGCACTGCGGTCTTTAGCTCGGACTTGCAAGCCTTGTTGCGCTGATGCGCCTTCTCGTTGGTGATGTTGCGCTTCTTCTGGCTCTTGATGTTTGCCATGTTCGTTCCTTTCCTAAAACAACTGATAGTCCCCGCATGCAGCACGACACGTTGCAGAAAAGAGTGTTGGAAGGCAAGATTGACACGCGAGACGAAGAAACCGCAAAGATGCGCGTCTCGCATAGGAAACAGTCAGGATTTCTCTGTCTCGCAGGCCAATCGGCCATCCAGCACAAGCGCTTTCCCTGTTGCAGCCATGTCTGCGGATTCGCCGATGAATATCATCATGCGAACGCTTGCTGGATACGCAATGCGATAGAATAGCAAACGCTTGCGCCAATTGCACGTAGTTTTTAGTGAATTGCGCCCTTTTAAGGTGCAAACGTATACATTGAACACAAATACTGCAAGAGATAAGGACCTATCGATCGTCATGACCGACCCCTCGCATATCAGGAACTTCTCCATTATCGCCCATATCGACCACGGGAAATCGACGCTTTCCGACCGCATTCTCGAGATGACGGGCACCATCGCCGAGCGCGATATGCAAGCCCAGCTCCTCGACACGATGGACATCGAGCGCGAGCGCGGCATCACGATCAAAAGCCAGGCCGTGCGCGTGAGCTATCAGGCCGACGACGGCGAGGAATACCAGTTCAACCTCATCGACACCCCGGGGCACGTCGACTTCACCTACGAGGTGAGCCGCTCTTTGGCTGCATGCGAGGGCGCGGTGCTCGTGGTCGACGCGACCCAGGGCGTCGAGGCGCAGACAGTCGCGAACGCCATGATGGCGATGAACGCAAACCTCGAGATTATCCCGCTTATCAACAAGATCGACCTGCCCTCGGCCGACCCCGAGCGCGTTCGCGCCGAAATCGAGGACGCGCTTGCGATTCCCGCGGACGACGCGGTGCTCGCCTCGGGAAAGACAGGCGTCGGCGTGCACGACCTGCTCGAGGCTGTGGTCTACAACATCCCCGCGCCAACCGGTGACGCGAACGCCCCGCTGCGCGCGCTCATCTTCGACAGCTACTTCGACCCCTACCGCGGCGTCGTGGCGCTCGTCCGCATCGTCGACGGCTCCATGAGAAAAGGCCAGCGCCTGCGCCTCATGGCGTCGGGCAAGGACATCCTGGCCGAGGAAGTTGGCGCGCGCCATCCCGTTGAGGAGCCGCTGCCCGAGCTTAGCGTTGGCGAGGTCGGCTACCTGGTTACGGGGCTGAAAGACCTTGTCCACGTGAAGGTCGGCGACACGATCACGCTCGCGGAAGGCGGCGTTGACAACCCGCTGCCGGGCTATCGCGAGGCCAAACCCATGGTCTACACGGGCTTGTTCCCCATAGAGTCGGACCAGTACGAGCCCTTGAAGGAAGCCCTCGAGAAGCTCTCGCTCAACGATCCCGCGCTGTTGTGGGAGCCCGAAAAGTCCCATGCGCTCGGCTTCGGCTTCCGCGTCGGCTTTTTGGGGCTTTTGCACATGGAGGTCGTGAAGGAACGCCTCGAGCGCGAGTTCAACCTCGATTTGCTTGCGACCGCTCCCTCAGTGGAATACCACGTCTTCAAGCAGGGCGGCGAGATGATGAGCCTGCATTCCCCTCAGGAAATGCCCGACCCTGGTGAGATCGAGCACATTGAGGAACCTTACCTTAAGGCGAAGATCCTCATCCCGCCCGATTACGTCGGAGCCGTCATGGACCTCACCGTCGCCCGCCGCGGCACGTTCGTCACGATGAACTATCTCTCGCAGAACACGGTCGAGATGCTTTGGGAGATTCCCCTCTCCGAGCTCATCATGGACTACTTCGACAAGCTGAAATCGAACACGAAGGGCTACGCGTCGCTCGACTACGACTTCGCCGGCTACAAGCCCTCGCAGCTCGTGAAGCTCGACATCCTGCTCTCCGGCAAGCCAATCGACGCGCTGTCATTCATCGTCCACAAGGACAAGGCCTACGACCGCGGGCGCGTGCTCACCGAAAAGCTGAAGGAAATCATCCCGCGCCAGATGTTCGAGGTGCCTATCCAGGCCGCCATCGGCGGACGCGTGCTCGCTCGCGAGACGGTGAAGGCGAAGCGCAAGGACGTCCTCGCGAAATGCTACGGCGGCGACATCTCGCGCAAGCGCAAGCTGCTCGAGAAGCAGAAGCAGGGCAAGAAACGTATGAAGGCCATCGGTAACGTGGAGGTCCCGCAAGAGGCGTTCATGGCGATCCTTAAGGTTGACGATTAACCATGTCGAGAAGAGAAAAAGAATCTTACAACTGGTTAGACGACCCCTTCGACGAGAAGAAAGCGGCTGCCGAGCGCGAGCGCATGAATGCGAAGGGGGCTTTCCCCGTAGCCGGATGCCTCATCGTGGGAGTTGTCGCCTTGATTCTCGTCGTGGCGCTCTTCGTCATGGGCGCCCTTACGCTCGGCACGCTTGCGAGCGCTTGATAGAGCCGACATATCGAAAGATTCACATGATGCATGATTTCTTCGCCGAGCATCCGCTGCTCCTTGCGCCGATGGCAGGCGTGACCGACGAGGCGTTCCGCGCGCTCTGTCGCGAGCAGGGGGCCTCGCTCGCCTATACCGAAATGGTCTCCGCTAAGGGACTTTCCTTTGCGAACGAGAAGACGCGCCACTTGCTGCGCCTCGCCCCGGGAGAGGACCTCGTGGCCGTGCAGCTGTTCGGGCACGAGCCCGCCGTCATGGCCGAGCAGGCCGCATGGATCGAGCAGACGATGGGCGACACGCTCGCGTACCTCGACATCAACATGGGATGCCCTGCGCGCAAGATCGTGACGAAAGGCGACGGCTCAGCGCTCATGTGCGACCCTGCGCTCGCCGCATCCATCGTGTCGGCGGTGCGCGGCGCCGTGAAACATCCCGTCACGGTGAAGTTCCGCCGCGGGTTCAAGATGGGGGAGGAGACCGCCCCCGAGTTCGCCCACCGAATGGAAGACGCGGGGGCGTGCGCCGTCACCGTGCACGGGCGCTACTCCGAGCAGCTCTACCGCGGGAGCGCCGACTGGGACGTCATCGCGAAGGTCAAGCGCGGGGTCGCCATCCCCGTCGTGGGGAACGGGGACGTGCGCTGCGGCGCCGATGCGGTCGCTTTGCGTGAGAAGACAGGCTGCGACGCAATCATGATCGGGCGCGGGGCTGAGGGTAACCCTTGGGTATTCGCCCAGGTGAAAGCTGCGCTCACGGGTAAAGAAGAACCTGCGCGGCCGAACATCGCCGAACGACTCGCCATGGCGCGCCGCCACGCCCACCTGCTCGCCGAGCGGGAGGGGCGCAACATCGTGCGGATGCGTAAGCACGCGATGTGGTACATGGCAGGCCTTCCCGGGGCTGCGACCGCGCGCGGAAAGATCAACGCCTGCGTCACGCCGGAAGATTTCGACAAGGTGTTCGACGAGCTGCTCGCCTTCGCAGCAGCGCACGACTCTGCGTCGGGCGCATTCGTAAACAAGGAGGCCAACTGATGCCGCACGATCCCTACCGCGCACTCTATCTGCACCTTCCTTTCTGCGTGAAGCGCTGCTCGTACTGCGATTTCACCACGTCTGCCGTCGCCGCGGACGACCCGCGCATCGACGCGTACGTGGAAGACCTCTGCCTTGCAATCCGCCGCAAATCGAAGGAAGGCGAGCTCTCAGCAATCGAGACGGTGTATCTGGGCGGGGGCACTCCGAGCCATGTCGGCATGTCTCGGCTGTCCATGCTGCTCTACGCGCTTTCGACATCGATGCGCCTCGAGCCCGACGTGGAATGCTCGATGGAGGCGAACCCCGAAAGCCTCACGCCGAATATGGTCCGCGACATCTGGGCTCTTGGGGTGAACAGGCTCTCCATTGGCGTGCAGAGCTTCGACGACAAGGTGCTTGAAACCATCGGGCGCGCCCACGACGCGCAGGCTGCCTGTCGTGCGATCGAGGCGGCTCACGAACGATTCACCAACGTGAGCTGCGATCTTATGTGCGGAATCCCTGGGCAGAGCGCGGAGTCCTTTGAGCAAAGCGTTTCTCGCGCTATCGAGCTCGGCGTCTCGCACATAAGCGTCTACCCGCTCACCATCGAACCGCATACTCCTTTCGACCGCATGGTGCTCTCAGGTGAGCTGCCCGAGCCCGACGACGACGTCGAGGCTGAGCAGATGGAAATCGCGCAATCGCTTCTTACCGCCGCGGGCTTCGAGCGATACGAGGTTGCAAGCTACGCGAAGCCGGGCTTCGCATGCCGCCACAACATCGCCTACTGGACGGGCGTGCCGTATTTGGGAATCGGCACTTCGGCGGCGACCATGACGCAGAACAGCGAGCGGCGGATGCGCATGACCGACGGTTCGGTGACTGACGACTTGAACGCCGCCCAGATGGTCGCCGAGGACCTCATGCTCGGCATGCGCATGACGCGCGGTGTCTCTGGCGAGAAGATAGCCGAGGCCAGGCTCGTGCTCCCGCGCCTCGACGAGACGATCGACGAGCTTGTCGAGGAGGGCCTCGCAGCCTGGAGCGAGGGCCGCTTGCGCCCGACCGAGAGGGGATGGCTCCTCGGAAACGAGCTCTACGGCGCGCTTTTCGACCTCGCTTAAGCCTTTATGAGCACAACTCCTGTGATGCATCTATCAAGATATGGCGCACCTTGCCAAATTCTTTAGCACTCGAAAGCATCGGCTGCTAGAATGGCTCTTTGGCATGGCAGACATCGAGATGAAAGGGGTGAAGTCATGCTCTCAGATAGAAGGCAGCGCGTTCTCGCGGCGCTCATCGAGGAATACGTGGCGCGCGCTTTGCCCGTCGGGTCTCGAACACTCACCGAGCGCTACAAGCTCGGCGTGAGCCCTGCCACCGTCCGAAACGAGCTTTCGATCCTCGAAGACGAAGGCTATATCGCGCAGCCCCATACTTCCGCAGGTCGCATCCCGACCGATTTCGGGTATCGCACCTTCGTGGACGATTTGCTGGCAAATGATTCGCTTCCAGACGAGGAGCGATACCGCGCGGTCGCTGAGGACCTGCGCAAAAGCGCCTCAGAACTCGATTCGCTCCTCGAGCAAACCTCGAGCGCGCTTGCAAGGCTTACCGATTGCCTCTCGATCGTCCTCGCGCCGACGGTCCTTGAGACGCGCATCAAGCAGATTACGCTCGTGAGCCTTACGGCGTTTCGCGCTATCTGTGTTGTCGTGACCGAAGACGGCAACGTCTTCAACCGCCAAATGGACTTCACCATCCCCGTGGGCAGCGACGAACTTTCGCGCATCCAGGTCCTGCTCAGCAAGGCACTTTGCGGGAAATCGCTCTCCGACGTGGAACGCGGCCTGTCTTTTGGCATGAAGCGCGCCTTCTCAGATCCGCTCGTGCGCGCAGTGCTCGACGAGGTGCTCTCCTGCATCCAGGAGGGGCAGACGGGGCGAACCCACCAACTCGGCATGAGCGCGCTTCTCGCGCAGCCCGAGTTCTCGCACACCGACGCGGTGCTGCCACTTGTGCAGGTGCTCGAGGACGACACGGTGCTTCTGCATATCCTCGACGACCTGACGAGCACCGACGAGGACCTCTCCGTTCAAATCGGGAAGGAAAACAAAACAGAGGGCCTCTCGGGGGTGTCCGTCGTGGCGAGCCGCTACGGGCGCGGAGAGGCGGAAGGAGTCGTCGCCGTCATCGGACCGACGCGAATGGATTATTCGAAGGTTATCCAAGCCGTGCGCGCAGCAAGCGCGGCGCTTGGTGAATCGTAGTGAACTGTGCGGCTTTGACGAGCCGCTGACGAGAGTAGTTGAGAAAGGCAAGAGATGGCCAAGGACCTGTATGAGATTCTCGGCGTGTCGAAGGACGCGTCCGACGCCGAGATCAAGAAAGCGTTTCGTCGTCGTGCGCGCGAGCTGCACCCCGACGTGAACAAAGCTGCCGACGCTGAGGACCAGTTCAAGGAACTCAACGAGGCATACGATGTCCTCTCCGACCCCAACAAGCGCGCGCAATACGACCGCTTCGGCACCGTTCCCGGCGCTGCGGGCGGCGGATACGGCGGAGGATCGGGCTACGTCGACTTCGACGACCTGTTTGGCGGCGGCTTCGGCGGCATGGGCGACATCTTCTCGTCGTTCTTCGGCGGACAAGGTGGCCAGGGCGGGCGGCCCGCGCGCAAGGAAGGCCGCGACATGGGCGTCGGCCTGCGTATCACGCTCGAAGAGGTCGCACGCGGCGTCGAGAAGGAAATCGTCTACGACCGCCTCGCTCCCTGCCCCGACTGCAAAGGCACGGGCCTCGGCGAGAACGGCAAGGTCGTCACCTGCCCCGAATGCGGCGGCAAGGGCCGCGTCGTCAGCGTTCAACGCACGTTTTTGGGCGACATGCAGACGGCAACGACCTGCAAGAAGTGCAACGGCACCGGTTCGTCGATCGAGAACCCCTGCCCCGAATGCGAAGGTCAGGGCCGCGTCCCCGATCGCCAGCGCGTCACGGTGAAGGTGCCTGCGGGTATCCGCGACGGCCAGCAGCTGCGCGTGGGCGGCTTCGGCGAAGCGGGCATCCAGGGTGCGCAGGCGGGCGACCTCATCGTCACCTGCCGCGTCCAGCCGCATGAGTTCTTCGAACGTGACGGCGACGACCTGCATGGGCGTGCGAACGTGTCCTTCATCCAGGCGATCCTCGGTGCCGAAATCGAGATCGACGGCATCATGCCCGACGAGAAGGTGCAGGTCCGTATCCCCGCGGGTTGCCAAAACGAGCAGGTCGTTCGCGTGAAGGGCTTCGGCATGCCGCGCCTGAAGAGCGACGTCCGCGGGAACATGTACGTCCATGTGAACGTCGTCATTCCCGAGAAGATCACGAAGAAGCAGCGCGAGCTTCTCGAGCAGCTCGCGGACGAGATGGGCGAAGAGGTGGCGGCTCCCCGAAGCCCGCTGCAAAAGCTGCGCGACGCCTTCAATTAGCGCACCTGAAGGGTAAGGTTGCAAACACCCATGTCACTGCCACGTTTCTTCCTTGAGAATCAGGTAATCGCCAACGAGCCGCAGGAGGTTTTCCCCTTGCGGCTCGCGCGCGATGACGCCAAGCACGCCAAGGTTTTGCGCTTGGCCCCAGGCGAGCATATCGCAGTCGTCGACGCGGTGCAGGATTACTTCGAATGCGAGATCGTTTCCTTCGACGACGATTTCCCCCTCGTGCGCATCACGCGCCACGACGACGCGACCGATGACGGTCCGCTCGTGATGCTCGTGCAAGGGCTTGCCAAGGGCGAGAAGATGGATTCGGTTATCCGCCATGCGACCGAGCTCGGCGTGGCGGCATTCATGCCCCTGACCTGCGAGCGCTCCATCGTGAAGCTCGATGCGAAGAAAACGAGGACGCGGCTTGACCGATGGTGCTCCATCGCGAAGAGCGCCGCGATGCAGTCGGGTCAGCCGCGCATCCCCGAGGTGCTCGAGCCCCGAAGCGCGAAGGAGGCGGCGTCCGAGCTCGCAGAGGCAACCGCCGTGCTCATCTGCTGGGAGGAGGCTCCCCAGACTGCTTCGCTTGCGCACGCGATCGAGCGGGGGCTTTCGGAGTGCACCTGCGCCCGCGGCGATGCGCGCATCGCCGTCGTCGTCGGGCCCGAGGGCGGGCTTACCGAGCGCGAGGTCGGCTTCTTCCTGGACGCGAACCCCCGCGCATCGCTCGTCAGCTTGGGCGCGTCTATTCTCCGCACGGAGACGGCGGGCGTCGTAGCACCTGCTCTCACCTTGTATGAGCTGGGAAAACTTGGAGGCACTCGATGAAGTATGCCGTCGTCAACCTCGGCTGCAAGGTTAACCGCGTCGAGTCGGACGCCTTCGCGTCTTCCCTCGATGCCCACGGTGCACAAAGCTGCGACGCGGCCGACGCCGACCTCATCGTGGTGAACACCTGCACGGTTACAGGCGAGGCCGAGAAGAAGACGCGCAAGGCCGTGCGAGGGGCGCTGCGCGCGAACGACCGTGCGATCGTCATCGTCACCGGGTGCGCCGCCGCCATCGACAAGGACACCTTCCTTGCAATGGACCCTCGCGTGCGCGTCATGGGGAAAGCCGAGCTTGCATCCTCGATCGATGCCGGCGCTTGGGGACTTGACGCTGCGGCGCACGGGCCCGCGCTTCCCGTTGGAGAGGGCTACCGCACCCGCGTTGGCGTGAAGGTCCAGGACGGCTGCAACAATGCCTGCACCTACTGCGTCGTGCACGTTGCACGTGGGAAGGCGACCAGCGTGGATCCTTGCGAGGTCGTGCGCCAATGCCGAGCGCTTGCGAGTGCCGGCGTGAAAGAAATCGTCCTCACCGGGATAAACCTCGGCTCCTACCGATGGCGCAACGAGGAGACGGGGGAGACGACGGGCCTCGCCGACCTTCTGCGGATGCTCCTCGAAGAGACGGCCGACCTGCACGAAGAAGAGGAATACCCCGTGCGCTTCCGCGTTTCGAGCGTCGAGCCGCGCGATGTGCACGACGATCTGGTCGAGGTGCTCGCAACAGCAGGCGGGCGCGTCTGCCGGCACCTTCACCTTCCCCTGCAATCGGGCAACTCGAAGGTGCTGCGTGAGATGCACCGCCCCTACAGCGCCGAGCATTTCGAGGCCATCGTCTCTAACCTGTACAATCGCGTTCCCGAGCTGTCTCTGTCGACCGATATCATCTGCGGCTTCCCCGGCGAGACGGAAGGGGAGTTCGAGGACACACTCCGCGTCGCCCGTACCTGCCGGTTCTCGAAGATTCATGTGTTCCCGTACTCGAAGCGCGAGGGAACGCCTGCTGCGGCGCGCATCGACCAAGTACCTCCCGGCGTGAAGGCTGACCGCGCCCAGCGGCTGCGCGATTTGGGAGACCTGCTGCGCGACAAGGAACGCGAGGCCCGCAAGGGCACACGCGAGCTCGCCATCGTAGAGGAAGAGGGAGTTGCCCTCACGGAGAGCTACTTCGAGGTCCCTGTGCCAAAGAACGCGAAGGCGGGCGAGATGATCGAGGTCACGCTCTAGCTGGGGTTTCCCGCTGTGCGAGACGAACGTTCGCCGAAGTAATGTTGCCTCAAAACTAAAGGAGCCTTCCCTTTTCCGAGCACGAGAAAGGGAAGGCTCCTTCGCGTTGTATGGCGCAGCAGCGTCTCTTACAGGCCGATGCTCGCGAAATATTCTTCCGCATAGCGCGCCGAATCGGCCGCGTCCTTGCTGTAGTGGTCGGCGTGGATCTGCGCGGCGTATTCCGGCGTGAGCACGGCACCGCCGACGAACACCGAGCACCCCGGCACTTCGCTATGCAGCAGCGCGATCGTCTCCTCCATCGCCTTCACGGTCGTCGTCATGAGGGCAGATAGGCCGACGAGGCGGACGTTCTGCTCGCGCACGGCGCGCAAAATCTCGCTCGGATCAACGTCGCGCCCCAGGTCGATGACGTGGTACCCGTAATTCTCAAGCAGCATCTTCACGATGTTCTTGCCAATGTCGTGGATGTCGCCCTTCACGGTCGCGACGACGATCGCGCGCCCGTCGTCGATGGCTGCGCCCGATACGCCCATATGCTCGCGCACGACGTCGAAGCCCGCCTTCACGGCCTCGGCCGACGCCATGAGCTGGGGCAAGAAGAACTCGCCTGCATCGAATTTCTTGCCAACAACATCGAGTGCGGGGATGAATGCCCCGTTCACGACGTCGAGCGCATCACAGGACGCAAGCAGCTTCTCGGTCATTTCTCCCATAGGGCCCTTACGGCCTGACATGATGAGATTGATAACCTGCTCGATTTCGCCCGATGCATGCGCGAGCGACTCCGGTATAGCGATCGGGCAAGCGGCGTCGGTTGGCTTCGCGGGCTGCGGCTGCGGAAGGGTTCCCGCCTGCTCCGCCGTCGTGCCTACGGGCGCCGTGTAGGGGTCGGGCGCATTCGCGTAGTCCTCGATGTAGCGCACAGCGCCCTCGTCCTGCATATTTAAGACGCGGAACGCGTGCACCGTGTCCATATAGCGCGCCGAAGAGGGGTTAAGGATTGGGAAGTCGAGCCCGCAGCCGAGAGCAGCCGCTAGAAACGTGCTGTTCAGGAGCGCGCGCTGCGGGATGCCGAAGCTCACGTTGGACACGCCGAGCACCGTGCGCACCCCGAGGCGCTCTTTGACAAGCGACACTGCCTTCACGATTTCCATCGCTTCGCTCTGATTTGTGGCGACTGCCATGACGAGGCAGTCGATTACGATGTCCTCGCGGGGGATGCCGATGCGCTCGGCTTCGGCGACGATCTTCTCGGCAACGGCAAAACGGCCCTCGGCTGTAGGCGGGATACCCGACTCGTCAAGAGCGAGCCCGATGACCGCACAGCCGTATTTCTTGGCGAGCGGCAACACGGCGTCGAGGCTCTCGCGCTTGCCGTTTACGGAATTGATAAGCGGCTTTCCCGCGTAGCTGCGGACCACGCGCTCGATGGCGTCGGGATTGCTCGAGTCGATGACAAGCGGCAGGGTCACCGTGGCCGAGAGCTTCTCGACAACAGCGGAGAGCATAGCGGGCTCGTCGAGCTCGGGAAGGCCGACGTTCACATCGAGCACATCGGCGCCTGAGTTTCTCTGCGTGACCGCTTCGCCGATGACGTAGTCAAGATCGCCCGAGCGAAGCGCGGCTTTAAGCTTCTTCTTGCCCGTGGGGTTGATGCGCTCACCGATGACGGCAACAGCGTGTTTTCCCTTTTCAAGCACAACCGCTTCCTGGGCGCTCGTAAGAACGCAGGCAGGCTTGAAGGCACGCGGCGTCGGCTTTCCGCGGCTGGCGAGCTCCTTTGAAAGCAGCTCGATCGAACTCGGGCTCGTCCCACAGCAGCCTCCGACGATGCTCGCGCCAGCATCGAGCAGAGGGCCCATTGCACGCGCGAACTCCTCAGGACCGACGTCGAAGACGGTCTCGCCGTTTTCCATATGGGGCAAGCCAGCATTGGGCTGCGCCATGAGCGGGCAGCGCACACGGGACGCCATAGCGTGCGCAGCGCCGGTCAGCTCGGCAGGACCGAGCGAGCAGTTGAAGCCGACCGCCTGCGCGCCGAGCGAGCTTAAGACCTCCGCTGCGATCACGGGAGTGGTACCGAGGAACGTTCGGCCGTCTTCCCCGAAAGTCATCGTGACGAACACCGGCAGCGTCGAGTTTTCGCGCGCCGCGAGCAGGGCGGCCTTCGCCTCGCGCAGGTCCGCCATTGTCTCGATAAGGATGATGTCGCATTCCGCGGCGACTGCTGCGCGCACCTGTTCAGCGAAGATATCGTAGGCCTCGTCGAAGGAAAGCGTTCCCATCGGCTCGAGCAGCGAGCCCGTCGGGCCGATGTCGCCCGCGATGTAGGGCGCGCCGGCAGCTCGCGCGCAATCGGCCGCTCGCCGGTACGCCTCCTCAACGCTCATCTTATCGCTGAGCTTCAGGCGGTTCGCGCTGAACGTATTGGTCGTGATGACCTCGGCGCCCGCCGCGATGTAAGATGCGTGAATCGCCGTGATATCGTCTGCGTGCGTCTTGCAGAGCAGCTCGGGGACGGCTTCGAGCGCATCGAGGCCTCGTTCCTGCATCTGCGTTCCCATGGCACCGTCAACGAGCAGGTACTCCCGCCCCTCGAGTGCGCGCTTTAAGTGCTCGTCTTTGATGGTAAGGCCACTCAAGTTGCTAGCCATGGCATGTTCTCCCTTGCTTTCGTATCATGCACACCTGCCCGAGCGAGCACGTGGCGCAGCTTCGTCTTACGCCTGCCGCACGCGTTCCAGGCTCGAAAAGCCCGATGGCCGCCGTGATACTCTTCGACGGCACGAGCAGGAAGCTGTCGGTGCAGCTCACCGCCAATCGCCCTGGTGCGCCGAGCGCTCGCAGCAGAGCGGGCTGCATCGAGAGCGGCGCATCGCCGTAGCCCGGGCTGAAACGCCAGTTGGTGCGAAGCCCCGCCTCGCTCGCTTCCGCGACCACCTCGGCTTCGACGCGGTTCGCGCACGCTTCCACAAGCGCGGAAGCGCAGGCGCTGTAGAAGAGCGCCTCGGTCGGGCTTGTCGCTTGGTAGCGCGCGATCGCGCGCTCGGATGCCATTCCCACCGTGCACGAGAGCAGCGCCACGCCAGCTGCACCTTTCATGTGCGCCGCCATGCTCATTCCCTCAAGGCGAGCGGACGTCCCGGAAAGATACACCCCTGCGTCTTCTCCATCAGGCACGTTGCGATCGATGGCGAACGCCGCCCACGAGTAGGCGGGCGAAAGCGTCTCCTCGCACTCTTTCGCTATTGCGTCGAAGCGGGCAGCAAGCTCGCAATCGAGTTCCTGGTCGCCGTAGCCAAGGTACCCGAGCGCCTCGTCGCGATCGAGTCGCAAAGACCCTTCCGCTGGAGCGCAGGGAAACGTTGCGCTTTTCGGCTTCCCATTGAGAAAGCCGGCGAAGCGCGAATCGGTTTCGCTTCTAGCCGGCACAGCGTATCGCCTCGGTGCAGGCGCGGGCGATGTCGGGGTGGTTCATCGTGTAGACATGAAGGCCGTCCGCGCCGTGTTCCTCAAGGTCGACGAGCTGCTTGCAAGCATACTCGATGCCAGCCGCACGAAGACTTGCGGGGTCGTCCTCGTAGCGGGCGAGCAGTTTGATGATGGGGCTCGGAAGAGAGGCGCCGCACATGAACACCATGCGCTGGATCTGCTGCTTACTCAAAAACGGCATGATGCCGCAGGTAATCGGGGCATAAATCCGCGCGGAGGTGCAACGCTCACGGAAGCGGTAGAAATAATCGTTGTCGAAGAACAGCTGCGTCACGAGGAAGCTCGCTCCTGCGTCGACCTTCTCCTTCAAATGCTCGATGTTGACCTTCGGGTCGATGCAGTCGATGTGCCCCTCGGGATATGCCGCAGCGCCAACGCAGAAGCCGGCGTCGGCAAGCGTGGGGATGAGGTCCTTCGCAAAGCGGAACTCGGTGGGCTCGACCCCCGCAGGGATATCGCCGCGCAGTGCGAGGACGTTCTCGATGTTGTGCGCACGCAAATCCTCGATGGAGGCCGCAATCGAAGACGCGGTCGCCCCCGCGCAGGTCAGGTGCGCGACGCAGACCGTGCCGAAGTCAGACTGGATGAGCTCGGCCACATCGTTGGTGGAATGCTTGTTGCCGCCGCCGCCCGCCGAGTAGGTGACAGAGATGAAGTCGGGGCCAAGGGGGGCGAGGCCTCCTGCAACCTCGCGCGCGGTACGGTGGTCCAGATCGCCCTTCGGCGGGAAGATCTCGAACGAGAGCGTTGGGCGCGAAGCGGTTCGCGACTCGTCGAACAGTTGCTTTACCGTGGTCATGATAGTTCCTTTTGCATCCAGTGATGTGGTGAATGTCGGGCATCAGGGTAACGTGTTGCCCGCATGTTACAATGGCAAGCATGACAGACAAAACGCAAATTACACTAACTGCACCGGCAAGCGTTGACTTAGCGCTTGTCGTCGGCCCCGCGGACTCGACGCTGCGGGTCGTCGAATCCGCCTTTGAGGCGAACATCACCGTGAGGGGCGACTCCATCATCCTCGCAGGCGATCAAAGCGAAGTGCAGTCGCTTACGGCACTTTTCTCCGACTTCATCAAGGTTGCGGAACGGGGCGAGGAAGTGACCCCCGAGTACGCCTTGCGCTCGATCGAGCTTCTCCGCAGCGCGGAGTTCTCGCCCCAGGCGCTGCGCGAGGATATTCTCCTCACGTTCCGCGGGCGAGCCATCAGGCCGAAAACGGCAGGCCAGAAGCGCTACGTCGACGCCATCCGCTCCCACACCATCACGTTCGGGCTCGGCCCCGCAGGAACGGGCAAGACCTATCTCGCCATGGCGATGGCCGTCGCCGCGCTTAAGCGCAAGGAAGTCGGGCGCATCATCTTGACTAGGCCCATCGTTGAGGCGGGGGAGAACCTGGGCTTTTTGCCGGGTACGATCAACGAGAAGGTCGACCCCTATATCCGCCCGCTCTACGACGCGCTTTTCGACATGACCGACATGGAGCGCGCCAACGACCTTATCGACAGCGGGGTCATCGAGATCGCTCCGCTCGCCTTCATGCGCGGGCGCACGCTCAACGACAGCTTCATCATCCTCGACGAGGCGCAAAACACCACGCCCGAGCAAATGAAGATGTTCCTAACCAGGCTCGGCTTCAACTCGAAGATGATCATCACCGGCGACTTGACGCAGCGAGACCTTCCAGGGTCGCGCTCGGGGCTTGCCGACGCCGAGCGCGTCCTCAAAGACATCGACGACGTGTCGTTTTGCCGCCTTTCGGGAAAAGACGTCGTGCGCCACTCGCTTGTGGCCGCGATCGTCGCCGCCTACGATCGGGCCGACTCTTAAAAGCGCGCAAGGAGATTTTCATGAACATCGAAGTGAACTGCGAATACAAAGAGGACCTCATCGCGAGCGTGCCCGTCTCCGAGCTTGCCGCCTTCGTACTCTCCCAAGAGGACTGCCCGCAAAACGCCGAGGTCTCGGTAAGCTTCATCGACGACGATGAGATGGCCCGCCTCAACGAAGAGTTTCGCGGAAAGAAAGGCCCCACCGACGTCCTCTCGTTCGAATGCGACGGGCTCGACGACGAGATGGGCAGAGAGTGCGACGAAATCCCTGGGATGCCCTTCGAGCTCGGAGACGTGATCATCGCGGTCGACGTCGCCGAGCGGCAGACCGAACAGTTCGGCACCACCTTCGAAGGCGAGCTGAGTGTCCTTCTCGTCCATGGCCTTTTGCACCTGTGCGGCTACGACCACATCGAAGATGACGAGGCCGAGGTCATGGAGTCGCGCGAGGCAGAGCTTCTTCGCGGATGGGCGCGCAAGCGAGAGCTCGAGCTTTCCATCTTCGGCGAGATGAACGGCCCGGGAGCGCTTGTGAGGGGAGAGCATTAGATGACCCAATCGCTCCCTCATGCTTTCAAATGCGCAGCCGAGGGCGTTGCGTTCGCCTTTAAGCAACGCAACATGCGCATAGACGCCGGCTTCGCCGTTGCCGCCGTTGTGCTTGGGTTCGCCCTGCGTATCGATGCCCCTTCATGGCTTGCTATCGTCATCTGCATCGGTGCTGTCATGGCGGCCGAGACCGCGAACACCGCCATCGAGGCAGTCGTCGACTTGGTGTCGCCCGAATACCACGTGCTCGCAAAGCACGCCAAAGACTGCGCGGCGGGAGCGGCTCTCATTCTCGCCGTGGCCTCGGTTGTCGCCGCCGCCATCGTTTTCATCCCCAAGATCGGAGAACTGCTGTGCTAGGAATGCAAAAAGAAGGTTTCAAGTCAGGTTTCGCCACCCTCGTCGGACGTCCGAACGCGGGCAAGTCGACGCTTTTGAACGCTATCATGGGCAAGAAGATTGCCATCACCTCCTCGACCGCCCAGACGACCCGCCATCGTTTCCGCGCTGTCTTGACGCGCGATGATTTCCAGCTCATCCTCGTCGACACGCCGGGCATCCACAAGCCCCACGACGCCCTCGGCGAGGAGCTCAACGAGTCCGCGCTCAAAGGCCTGCAAGACATCGACGTCGTTGCCATGGTGATCGACGCCTCCCAGCCAATCGGCCGCGGCGATGAATGGGTCGCCAAGCAGGTTGCCGCCTGCAAAGCGCGCCGCATCTGCGTGCTCTCTAAGACCGACATCGCGACACCCGAGCAGATCGCTGCCCAACGCGAAGCAGCAGAAGCCCTCATGACCTGGGACGCCATGGTGGCGCTCTCCGCGCGAAGCGGAGCGAACGTCGACGCCTTCGTCGAAGAGGCTGTCTTCTTCTTGCCCGAGGGCCCCGCGTGGTTCCCACCCGACATGCAGACCGACCAACCGATGGAGGTCGTGATCGCCGAGTTCATCCGCGAGAAGATCCTGCGCTCGTTCCACGACGAGGTGCCGCACTCGATCGGCGTCGCCGTCGACAACATGCAGTACGAGAAGAAAAAGGACCTCCAGCGCATCTTCGCCACCATCTACGTTGAGCGCGACAGCCAAAAAGGCATGATCATCGGGAAGAAGGGCGCTGCGATCAAGCGCATCGGCAGCGAGGCGCGAGCCGATCTCGAGCAGCTGCTCGGCTGCCGCGTGTTCCTCGACTTGAACGTGAAGGTGAAGAAGAACTGGCGCCGCGACGCCACGCAGATTCGCCGCTTTGGCTACGGCGAGGGCGCTTAATTCTCGCGGCCTTCGCTTTGTGCAGGTATTGTCGCGTATCGGCCGGAGTGCGCTGCGACGCCGAAATCCCGACGGCCGTTCAGCTACAATAACGCAGATGAGACGTTTGAACGGGAGAATGCGCGCATGATGATCTGCCCTCATTGCCAAAGCGAAAATCGCGAAGGAGCCAAATTCTGCAATGAATGCGGGAGCCCTCTGCTCTCGAGCGCCGACAAGACGCAGGTCATCGATGCTGCCGCGCCCCTGAATACCGAGGACCCGATGGTGTCCTGCGCCGATGAGACGAGCTCCATCGAGCCCGTCATCGAAGACGACTCCGATTCCATCGACGATGCGGCTTTGTCGGACATCGAGGAAGCGGAAGACAAGGACCTCAGGGAAAGCTCCGACGAGCACGCGGCCTCACATGACGCGATCGATGATGCCGAACGCGAGGCACTCGATGAGGCCCTGCCGCGCATTGGCATCCCTCGAGCCGATTGCGCCGACTCCCTCGCCAGCGAGCAGACTCGCAAGATCGACCTGAACGCGGCGAATACCGTCGACCTGTCGGGCTTCGAACGGCTCGTCGACTCGAGCTATGTTCCGCCTGCGCGCTCGTGGCGCTCCGGCGATACGATGGAGCTTCCCAAAATCGAGGGCGAGCCCGCGCCCACCCAGAAGAAATACGAGTCACCCGACGCCGAGAAGGAAGCGAAGAAACGCAAGGCCGCCCGTAGGACCCACGCGATTGTCGCGGTCGTCGTCGCTGCCATCATTGCCGCCGCGGCAATCGGCATTACGTATTCGCTGGAACTATGGGGCGGAAAGACCGTGCCCGATGTGACGGGGGAGGCTCAGGCTGACGCGATCTGGCTCCTCGAGAGCAAGGGATTCGCCGTCGACACGTCGCAGGTAAAATCGGACGAAGTCGAGGGCATCGTTCTCATCACCGACCCCGCTGCAGGTTCGCGCGTTCCCAGCGGCACCACGGTGAACGTCTCCATTGCGACCCCGCGTGCCGTCCCCGACATCGTGGGGAGCACCCAAGATGAGGCGAAGGCCGCCTTCGAGAAAGAGGGCCTTGGCAACGTCACGTTCAAGACAGTGAAATCCGACGAGGCCGAGGGCACCGTGCTCGAAGTCGAGCCCCAAGCAGGAACGAAGGTGAAGTCGGCGACGGCCGTGGCCGTCACGGTTGCCGAGTCCTACGTTGTGCCTGACGTCACTGGCAAATCGCAGGACGACGCCACCGCCGCGCTCAAGGAGGCGGGCTTTGCCGTCGAAGTCGCAACCAAGTATTCCGAAGACAGCTCCGAGGGCACGGTGCTCTCCACCGATCCCGCCGCGGAGACCAAGCTGAAATCGGGCTCCACTGTGACGATCACCGTGTCGAAGTCGCGCGAGAAGGAGCTCGTCTCCGAAACCTATTCCTTCTTCAGCAAGGGCGCAACCGTTGTCATGGACGGCATTAACTACGAGGTGGTCTCCTGCGACAGCGTGAACTACGAGGGCGACGGGGTCGTGAGCTACACAATCACCGCCAAGAAGTTCGAGAACACGCTGCTTTTCGGCACGATTTACGGCTCGGCGGAGCAGAAGTCGGGCACCATCAAGTGGAACTCAGACAACAGCATCGCCTCCAGCAAACCATCGCTTAAGAAGTAGCGCTTGTGGCACGTCCCACCTATACCGCGCGCGTCATCGTCGTGCGCAAGACGAAGCTGGGGGAGAGCGACCTTATCCTCACCCTTCTTGCCGAGGACGGTTCGCAGCTTCGTACTGTCGCCAAGGGGGCGCGCAAGCCGAAAAGCAGCTTCGCCTCGCGGCTCGAACTCTTCTCGGTGGCAGACGTCCTCTGCTCAAAGGGCCGCTCGCTCGACGTGGTGTCCGAGGCGCGCCTTGTCGAAGGCAACGCCGCCCTGCGCGGCGACATCGAGCGCACCTCCGCCGCCGCCCCTATAGCCGAGCTCGTCGAGCGCACCACGCAGGCGGGCCTCGAATGCCCGAACCTCTTCGCGATGACGCAGACCGCGCTTCGGGCGATGTGCAACACTGATACCGCAGGTGCGCCCTCAATCGCTGCCGGTCATCTTCTGAAAGCCTTCGCCATGACCGGCGTGCGCCCCGTGCTCTCCGAATGCGCCGCTTGCGGAAATCCCGTGACGCCCCTGCCGGACGGCTCGCTCGCCTTCTCCCCGCGCGAAGGCGGTGTGATATGCTCGCACTGTCGAGCGCATACTGAAGCCGGCTACATCGACGCCCAAGCCGCCGAATGGTCGAACTTCCTTCTGCGCTCGACGTTTTCCGACATCGCAGGCGCGCGCATGGGGGTACGCGAGGCGTTCTCGGTGCTCGATCTGTGCCAGAGATGGTGCGTCGAGCATGTCGGCTGCAGGCTTCGCTCGCTCTCGTTTATGTTCACGAGCGGGCTTTACGAATCGAAATGACGGAAAAGAGGAAGAATGTACACCTACCGAACCAAAGGAGTTTGCTCGCGCGCCATCAACGTCGAGGTCGAGGGCGACACAATCAAACACGTCGACTTCATCGGCGGATGCAACGGCAACCTGAAGGCCATCTCCAAGCTCGTCGAGGGCAAAGACATTGCCGATGTCTGCTCGATCCTCGACGGAAACACCTGCGGCAACCGCTCTACGTCGTGCGCAGACCAGCTCTGCCACGCACTTCGCGAGGCGAAAGCTGCCGAATAACGGCAAGATTGTGCAGAACAGGTGGGAATGCCCCTTATCTCGCTTGCCGCACCGAAGACGTCCCATTACAATAAGCAGGCTGTCATAACGGCAGCTGGTTCGCCCCTAGTTCGCATGCGCCACCCGCTTGCCTACCCGGGACGATCGAGAGCTTAGATACTTGAAAGGTGGAAAACAATGGCAACGAAGCTCAGCATCTCCAAGGAGAAGACCGCCGAACTCATCAAGGAATTCGGCAAGTCCGACAACGACTCCGGCTCCGCCGAGGTCCAGGTCGCAATCCTCTCCGAGCGCATTCGCAATCTTACCGAGCATCTGAAGTCCCACAAGAAGGACAATCACACCCGTCGTGGCCTGATGAAGCTCATCGGTAAGCGTCGCGGCCTCCTGAAGCACATCAAGGAGCGCGACATCGAAGAGTACCGCGCACTCATCAAGAAGCTCGGTATTCGCGACAACATCTAAGCTTGGAACGTGGGCCCGCAACTTGCGGGTCCCGTGCTATATGCAAGGCGGTCGCGCATCGCATCCGGCGGGCGCGCTCGTGGAGGCGGGGGAATGTGAGTACCCCGCAGCCGAAGAAGCTCAGGCGCAATAGGGCGCATGAGGCTAAGAGAAAGAAAGAATACATGGAAAAGATCGTCGAATCCTTCGAGCTGTACGGCAAGCAGTACCGCTTCGAGACTGGCGAGCTGGCCAAGCAGGCAACCGGTGCCGTGCTGGTCACCCAAGGCGACACCACGATTCTCGTGACTGCCGTCGTCTCCAAGCAGGAGAAAGACTACGACTTCTTCCCCCTCACGGTCGATTACATCGAGAAGATGTACTCCGTCGGCCGCATCCCCGGCGGCTACCTGAAGCGCGAGGCACGTCCTTCCGAGAAGGGTACCTTAAACGCCCGCATGATCGACCGTCCGATCCGCCCCGGTTTCCCCGACGGTTACAAAAACGAGGTCCACATCGTCGCAACGACGCTCGTGTGCGACGGCGAGAATCAGCCTGACGTCATCTGCGTCGGCGGCGCGTCGGCGGCACTGCTTGTCGGCGGTGCCCCCTTCGACGGCCCTGCCGCCTGCGTCAAGATCGGCCGCAACGCCGAGACCGGCGAGTTCATCGTCAACCCCACCTACGAGGAGGACGCCAACTCCGACCTCGACCTCACCATCGCCGGCACCAAGGACTACATCTCGATGGTCGAAGCAGGCGCTAAGGAAATCTCGGAAGAGGACATGCTCGCTGCCATGACCTTCGGCCAGGAAGCGATCGCGGCGTTCTGCGACAAGCAGGCCGAGTTCATCGCTAAGGTCAACCCCACGCCGATGGAGTACAAGCTCCATACCCCCGCTCCTGAAATCGCCGAGCGCGTCGAGCCGTACTTCGATCGCATGTCCGCAGCACTCAAAGACGCCGACAAACTCTCGCGCATGGGCAAGGTCGAGGATCTGAAGGCCGAGATCACCACCAACGAGTTCTCCGACGAAGAGCGCGCAAGCTGGGGCTCCGACATCGCTGCCGCGCTTAAGAAGCTCGAGAAGAAGGCCATGCGCAAGATGGTCATTGAGACCGGTGAGCGCGCCGACGGCCGCCGTCCGGACGAGATCCGCCCGCTGCACATCGTGCCCGGTTACCTGCCCCGCGTCCACGGCTCTGGCCTCTTCCAGCGCGGCCAGACCCAGGCGCTTTCCATCTGCACGCTCGGCATGCTCAACGAGTGGCAGCGCCTCGACACCATCGAGCCGGTCGAGGGCAAGCGCTACATGCACCAGTACAACTTCCCGCCCTACTGCACCGGCGAAGTCGGCCGCATGGGTTCGCCGAAGCGCCGCGAGATCGGCCATGGCGCCCTCGCCGAGCGCGCGCTTCTGCCCGTGATCCCCTCCGAGGACGAGTTCCCCTACGCAATCCGCGTGGTCTCCGAGATCATGGAGTCCAACGGTTCCTCTTCGATGGCTTCCACCTGCGGCTCCACCCTTGCGCTCATGGATGCGGGCGTGCCTATCAAGGCCCCCGTCTCTGGCATCGCCATGGGCCTTATCAAGGAAGGCGATGACGTCGTCATCCTCTCCGACATCCAGGGCCTCGAGGACTTCCTCGGCGACATGGACTTCAAGGTCTGCGGCACGTCGAAGGGCATCACCGCACTTCAGATGGACAACAAGGCCAAGGGCCTGTCCGTCGACATCCTCGCCCGCGCGCTCAAGCAGGCACACGAAGGCCGCGCATTCATCCTGAGCGCCATGCTCGAGAAGCTGCCCGAGCCCCGCGCCGAGCTCCGCGACACCGCGCCGCGCATCGAGACCATCCACATTCCCGTCGACAAGATCCGCGACGTCATCGGTTCCGGCGGCAAGGTCGTCCGCGGCATCCAGGAGGAAACGGGCGCCAACATCGACATCCAGGAAGACGGCACCATCCACATCGCCGCAGTCGAGGGCAAGGCCGGCGAGGCTGCCAAGGCCATGATCTTAGGCATCGTGAAGGAGCCTGAAGTCGGCGAGATCTACGAGGGCGAAGTTGTCGGCATCAAGGACTTCGGCGCCTTCGTGAAGCTCACGCCGGGCAAGGACGGCCTGCTCCACATCTCCCGCGTCGCCAACGGCCGCGTGGGCAAGGTCGAAGACGTCCTCTCCCTGGGCGACATTGTGAAGGTGCAGGTTCTCGAAGTCGACCCGAAGACGGGCAAGATCTCGCTCGATCGCCTCGACAAGCCCGATGCTCCGGAAGGCTCCGCCGACAACGGCCGCGAGCATTCTCACCGCAACAACGACCGTGGTGAGCGCGACATGCGCCCCGGCCGCAGCCAGCGTTCGAGCAACGGCCGCACGCCGCGCCGTCGCCACGAGGCTTAAAAACTAGCACTATCCGATTGCGAAAGAAACGGGGACACCATGATTAAAGTAGCTGTTTCTGGATGCTTCGGCCGCATGGGTTCGGCGGTCATCGACGCCGTGAGCGCCGCAGACGACATGGAAGTCGCCTGCGGCATCGACCCCTTCCCCAAAGAGGGGGCAACTTTCACGGTCTTCTCCTCGATGGAGGAGGCCGTGACTGCCGGCGGATTCGACGTCGTCGTCGACTTCACGCAGCCGAGCGTCATCGAGGGAAATCTTCGCTGTGCGCTGCCTGCGGGCATCGATTGCGTCGTCGGCACGACGGGACTCTCCGATGAGAAGCTCAACGAACTCGCCGCGCTCGCTCCTTCCGGGACCTGCTTGTTCTACGCCCCGAACTTCACGACGGGCGCGGTGCTCATGATGGAGTTCGCCAAGGCGGCAGCCCCTTACTTCCCCGAGGCGGAAGTCATCGAGATGCACCACTGCAACAAGAAGGACGCGCCTTCGGGCACCGCCATGCGCACGGCGCAGATCATCTCGGATGCGCGAGGCGGCCGCGCGAGCGAGGCACCTGGGGCCGAGACGGAGCTTCCAGGGGCCGAAGGTGCGCGCGGTGCGCTCATCTCGGGTGTTCCGGTGCACTCCGTGCGCTCGATGGGCTTCGTTGCGAGCCAGGAGGTTATCTTCGGATCGATGGGGCAGACGCTCACCATCCGTCACGACTCCTGGGACCGAGCGTCCTATATGCCCGGCGTTTTGCTGGGTATCAGGAGCGTCGGTGCTCGTGAGGGCCTGATTGTAGGTTTGGAGAACTTCATGCATGAGGCGTAATCCGCCCTGCGCACTTTGGCATAATAGATAAATCGAGCATATGTTCGCCTCCTTGCCTTTATGGCGGGGAGGCGCACGCATGAATTAAGGAGACGCCCATGTCGAACGTTGAACCCCGCTTCGGTCGCCTGATCACCGCTATGGTCACGCCCTTCAACGATGAGCGCGAACTCGACCTCGACCGCGCGCAGACACTTGCCACGCGCCTTATCGAAGGCGGTAACGACTCGCTTATCATCAATGGAACCACCGGCGAGAGCCCCACGGTCTTCTACCCTCAGAAGATCGAGCTTTTCCGCGCCGTCGTCGAGGCGGTCGGCGGCAAGGCCCCCGTCATCGCCAACGTGGGGGACAACTGCACAGCCGACACCGTCGACTTCGCCAAGGACGTCGCGAAACTCGGTGTCGACGGCTTCATGTGCGTCGTCCCGTACTACAACAAGCCTCCGCAAGAGGGAATGTACCAGCACTTCAAGACCATTGCGGATGCGGTGGAGCTCCCCATTATCCTCTACAACATCCCTGGCCGCTGCGTTGTCAATATGGAAGCTGAGACCACGCTGCGCCTCGCTAACGATTGCGAGAACGTCATCGCCGTGAAGGAAGCGTCCGGCAAGATGGATCAGATCGCAACCATCGCCGCTGCCGCTCCCGAGAGCTTCAGCGTGTATTCCGGCGACGACTCCGCAACTTATGACGTCATGCGCCTCGGCGGTGCGGGTGTCATCTCGACCACCGGCAACGTCGCGCCGGAGCGCATGAAGGAGCTCGTCACGAAGTGCGCCGAAGGCAAGTGGGACGAGGCATGGGCTGCCCACGAAGCGCTTTTGCCGCTTATGAACGGCCTGTTCGAGACCTCGAACCCCATTCTTGTGAAGGAAGCCCTCAAGCTTGTCGGCTTCCCCGTCGGCGGCGTGCGCCTGCCGCTTATCGACGCCACCGCCGAGCAATCGGCACGCCTCGCATCGATCATGCGCGAGGTCGGCGTCCTTTAATCGATCAGCGCGAACGCCCGCAGGTGAATTGCGCCTGCGGGCGTTCGCGTACCGTGATAAAGGAAATATATGGAAAAGGAAAAACATACTGAATCAGCTTCTCGGCAGCCCGACAACGGTGCCGCGGAGAAGGGAAAGAAAACCAAAACATACAAGCATGTGAAGCTCGAGCATAAACGCCCCCAGCTTACCAAGGGTGGGGAAGCGGGCGACGGCTCTCAGAAGAAGCGCAAGCCCACCCAAAGGAAGCGTTCGTCGAGCGCGGGCAAGGACCCCAAGGCCAAGCTGAAGATTATTCCTCTTGGTGGCCTTGACGCCATTGGCAAGAACATGACCGTGTTCGAATGCGGAAACGATATGATCGTCGACGATGCCGGCCTTATGTTCCCCGACGACAATCATCCCGGCGTCGACCTTATCCTGCCGGACTACACCTATGTGCTCGAGCACGCCGACAAGCTGCGCGGCATCGTCATCACGCACGGCCACGAGGACCACACGGGCACGATCCCGTACCTCCTGAAAGATCTCGATCGCCAGGTTCCCATCTATGCGACCAAGCTCACGCTCGGCCTCATCGAGGGAAAGCTCGCCGAGCACCGTATCAAGAACGCCAAGCTTGTTGAAATCAAGCCCGGCCAGCAGGTGAAGATGGGCTGCTTCACGACGGAGTTTTTCGCTGTGAACCACTCGATTCCCGGCGCCGTGGGCGTGTTTCTGCAGAGCCCGGCTGGCAACGTGCTGCACACCGGCGACTTCAAGCTCGACCAGACCCCGATCGACGGCGTCCACTTCGACTTCGGTGCGCTTGCACGCTACCACGAAATCGGAGTCGACCTCATGATGAGCGACTCCACGAACGCGACGAAGTCCACGTTCACGCCGAGCGAGGCCGAAGTAGGTAAGACCCTGAACCGCATCATCAGCCAGGCGAAGCAGCGCGTCATCATCGCATCGTTTGCGAGCCATATCCACCGCATGCAGCAGATCTGCGACGCCGCGCGCGCGAACGGCCGCAAGGTTGTCGTCACAGGCCGCTCGATGGTGCAGAACACCGATATCGCCCGCAAGCTGGGATACCTCAACATTCCCGACGAGGACCTCATCGATGCTTACGAACTGAAGGGCATCCCGCCCGAGAAAGTCGTCATCATGTGCACGGGCAGCCAGGGCGAGCCGCTCTCGGCCCTCGCGCGCATCGCGAACGGCGAGCACAAGACGATCGACATCGAGGAAGGCGACACCGTCATCATCTCGGCGACGCCTGTCCCCGGCAACGAGAAGGCCGTCACGCGCGTCATCAACTCGCTCGCGAAGATCGGCGCGGACGTGTACGACAAAAGCCGTGCGCGCGTCCATGTTTCGGGACACGCGGGTGCTGAGGAGCTCAAAATCGTCCTCTCGATCGTGCAGCCGAAGTCCTTTATGCCCGTCCACGGAGAGTCGACGCACCTTCGCGCCCACGCTCGCCTTGCGGAAGCAACCGGCGTACCTAAGGACAACATCTTTTTGTGCGAGAACGGCGAATCGCTCGAGCTCACTCCCCGCGGCGTCCATCGTGGCGAGGTTGTCCAGAGCGGCATCGTCTACGTCGACGGCCTATCGGTCGGCGACACCTCGCAAGACGTCCTCGACGAGCGCTGCGCACTCGGTGAGCAGGGCTTTGCTTGCATTGCAGCTGCCGTCTCGCTTTCGCGCCACGAGGTGCAGGGCGAGGTCCAGGTGGAGATGCGCGGCATCACCGGCGGCGACGACGCCTACCTCGCGCGCGACGCAGAAGCTGCCGTAAAGAGCGCGCTTCGCAAGGCGCTTGGCAAGAACGCCACGCTCAAGGAGGCCAAGAAAGCCGCGCGCGACGCGCTTTTGTCCCTGCTGTGGGAGCGCACCAAGCAGCGCCCCATGGTTATCGCCAACCTGCTTGAGATCTAAACGACCCAACACGCCCCTGCGCCCCAGCGACGCAGGGGCCTGCTTCGCAAACACGCAGCATCAACGAACCAGTTAGGAGCAACAGTGGCTCGGAAGCCATCTTCGTCGTCGAGGAACACCGCCGCAAACCGTCGCTCGCAAGGTGCGGGGTCTGGGAAGCCGGGCACGCGCAAGGGGCGCAACCCCCGCGCCCAGAAGGCGGCTGACGCCGAACGCGATTCCCGCAAGCTCATCGACGAGTACGCGAAACGCGATATCGTGGGCATCGCCTTCACGGTCGCGGCCGTTGTGCTCTTCATCGCGGCCGTCATGCGCTCCGACGCAATCGTGACCTCCTTCATTTCGAGTGCGCTTCATCTCACGCTCGGAATCGGTGCCTATATCCTGCCACTGTTCCTGCTCGCTATCGGAATAACCTTTCTCATCCGCTTCGAAGCAGAACGCGTGCCGACCCGCGTCGCAGTGGGTCTTGCGCTCGTTTTCGTCGCTCTGCTCGCAGTGTTCGCGCTCGCGACGCCATTGCCTGAGGGGGGCGACCCTGCGGGCATCCTGTTCAGCGAGCACGAGCTGACCGTTCGGGGCGGCTATATTGGAGCGGGTATCGCCTGGCTCGGCATCACATTATTCGGGCAGGTCATCACGATGGTTATCGTTGTCGGCGTCGCTGTTGCCGGCGTGTGCATCATCGGCTTCTCCATCTCCAAGCTTATTGAGAAAATCAGGGAAAGCCGCGCCGAGCGCCGAGCGGAGGAGGGTGCGGGCGCGTCGTTCCCCTTCGCAAGGATTCGCCGCAACTCAAAGGGAATCGATACGGCAAATGAGGAAGCTCCCGAGGTCGACGGCAGTGCCGAGACGCAGGTCATCGCCGCGCATCCCCTGGCAACCCCCGAATCCATCGCACAGGGAACGTCTTCCTCCGCGAAAACCCGAACCCTCGGCCGCGCAGAGCGCAAGGCGGCTCGCCTCGCCGAGCTCGAGGAGCAACAGTCGAGCACTTCCGATGGGGGAGAGGCTCAACCTGCCTCGATGCCGACCCGCAGGATCGAGCCCATCGAGGGCACGTCATCGTCGCTCACGCGAAAGCTCGGCAAAAAGGCTGACTCCAACGCAGTGGCACCGCAAGAAGAAGCGTCCAAGCCCAAGAGGGCGGCGCGCGCGAAACTGCCCGCAAGCGCCCCGACGCCGCTCGAAGGGTTCACGCTGCCCTCGATGGACCTGCTTTCCTACTCTAGCGATCCCGAGAAGGACCGTGCGTCCGAAATCGAGCTCCAGGATACGGCTGCCCACCTGCAGGAAACGCTCGCCGACTTCCATATCATGGCCGACGTCGTCGGGTGGGTCGCAGGCCCCACGGTCACACTCTTCAAAGTCGACCTGCCCGCCGGTGTGCGCGTGAGCCGCGTCACAGCGCTCTCCGACGACATCGCGCTCGCGCTCGCCGCCCCGGGTGTTCGCATCTTTGCGCCCATTCCCGGAACGAACTACGTCGGTATCGAGGTACCTAACCGTACTCGCCAGACCGTCTTTCTAGGCGACGTCCTTAAAGACGCCGACGGCGGCCCGCTGCTCATGGCCATCGGCAAAGATGTCGAGGGCACGTCGATCATCACCGACCTCGCGAAGATGCCCCACCTGCTCATCGGCGGCACGACCGGCTCCGGCAAATCGGTGTCCATCAACGCGATGATCATGTCGATTCTCATGCGCGCGACGCCCGCCGAAGTCCGCTTCATCATGATCGACCCGAAGCGCGTCGAATTCACGCCCTATAACGGGATTCCCCATCTCTACGTCCCGGTCGTGACCGAGGCGAAGGAGGCGGCGAGCGCGCTCGCCTGGGGCGTCGCCGAGATGGAGCGCCGACTGAAGGTCTTCTCGAAGGTCGGCGCCAGAAACATCGGCCAATACAACGCGAAGGTGCATGCGGCTCTTGAGAGCGCGGAGGCGACCGAGGAACCCGTTCCCGAGGAGCTTGCCACGCAGCTTCCCTATATCGTGATTATCATTGACGAGCTTGCCGACCTCATGATGAACGTCGGCAAGGAAGTCGAGTTCTCTATCAGCCGCATCGCGCAACTTGCCCGTGCTGCGGGCATTCATCTCATCGTGGCGACGCAGCGCCCTTCCACCAACGTGGTGACCGGTCTCATCAAGGCGAACATCACGAATCGCATCGCGTTCAACGTGGCGTCCGGCATTGACTCGCGCGTTGTCTTGGACACCCCAGGCGCTGAGAACCTCATCGGTTTGGGTGACATGCTCTTCAGCAAGCCCGAGTACGCGAAACCGCAGCGTATCCAGGGGTGCTACGTCTCCGAGGACGAGATCAACGCCGTCGTCGATGCGCTGAAGGAACAGGGACAGCCCGAGTATCACTCCGAGATTTTGAAGACCAACATCGTGACGAACCTCTCGCAGTCGCCCGACGGTTCAGGCGGCACGGTGGAGGAGGATGACCCGCTTATCTGGGAAGCGGCCGACATCGTCGTGTCATCGGGTCTCGGATCGACCTCGAACATTCAAAGGCGCTTGAAGGTGGGGTATTCGCGAGCAGGTCGTATAATGGACATGCTTGAGGAACATGGAGTTGTCGGTCCGCCCAACGGCAGCAAGCCGCGCGAGGTTCTCGTCGACGCCATGGAGCTCGAGACACTGAAAGCATTCGAAGCGAACGACGCCGCAAAGGAGTAGAAGGTGGCTAGCAATACGACATTCGGCGCTGTGCTCAGGGAAGCGCGCGAACGCCGGGGGATGGACGTCCAATCCATCGCACGGCAGATGCGCGTTCGCGCCGACATCATTCGCGCAATCGAGAACAACGACTTCACGCGCATGCCGCCTCGCGGATACGCGAAGAACATGGTCGCCACCTACGCGCGCATCGTCGGCGTCAATCAGACGACCATCACGCGGATGTACCTCGAGGCCGCAAACGCCTACGAGACGGGGAAGATGAAAAACGACTCGTCGCGCGTTCCGAACATGAGGTCACAGCGCTCGTCGCGCGGCTCGAGCTCGCGACAGCCAGACAATTCCTCGCGCAGGTCATCGGGGCGCCTCATGTTCGACGACAGGCACGACACACGAGGAACAGCTCGCGGAAACGACCATGTGCACACCTCGCGCAGGCCGCTCTCGCCGGGAAGCCCTCAGTACACCAACCTCTACGCGGCACCGCAGAACGTGGCGCAACAGCGCCCGAAGCTTCCGCTTCTCATCGGCATCGGCATCATCGCCGTGATTATTATCATCATCTGCGTGTTCGTGTTCGGCGGCAAAGAGTCCCAACCCGCTCAGGAAACACCGACTGTGCCCATCACGGGCTTGTCAGATACGTCGAACAAGCAGGCGCAAGGCGACTCCGAGAGCACCTCGAACTCAGACTCCCAGACCCAGCAGTCCTCCGTCGCGCCGACGAAGGCCACCTTCACCTACAAGGTCGCGTCGGGTTCGAGCGTCTACATCGAGATCTACGAGGGCGATTCGAGCTCGGCATCTGTCGCCGAGACGGTAACGGGGCCGGCCGAGAAGTCCTTCGACGTCACGACTAAGCTGCGCTTCATCTCCGACGCTTCGAGCGCAGTCGAGGTCACCGTCGACGGGGAGAAGGTCGACTTGACCGAGAACAGCAACGGCATGTACGACTACACCGTCGACTTCTCGCAGATTCTTGCGAAATGGCAGCAGGACCACGGCCAGTCGTCCTCGTCGTCGAGTGCAACCTCAAGCGATTCTGCGAAGTCGACTTCGACGTCATCATCCAACAGCACGAAAAGCACCACCTCTTCTTCGTCGAGCAATGCAACATCGACGAAGAGCACGACCCGCACATCCGAATAACCAAGGAGGCCCACATGGCAAAGGAATCGAGCTTCGATATCGTATCGACCGTTGACATTCAGGAAGTCGACAACGCTTTCCAGCAGGCTAAGCGCGAGATTTCGCAGCGCTACGATCTGAAGGACTCGGGCGCTGAGATCACGCTCGACAAGCAGAACAAGACCCTGGGGATCCACGCACCGGCTGACTTCGTCGCTCGCCAGGTGAAAGACGTGATCGGCAGCAAGCTCGTGAAGCGCGGGATCGAGCTTACCGCTGTGAAGTGGGGAGAACCGCAAGCCGCAACCGGGCAGAGCGTGCGTCTTTCCGCCACGATCGTCGACGGCATTGACAAGGAGACGGCAAGCAAGATCAGCAAGGACATCCGCAACCTCAAGCTGAAGTGCAAGGCGACCATCGAAGGCGACAAGCTCCGCGTCTCCTCGGCTTCCCGTGACACGCTTCAGGAGGTTATTGCCTTCTTGAAAGGCCAAGACTACGGTCAACCGCTTCAGTACACGAACTATCGCTAGGAATCCTTGTTCATGACAGTGGAAGTTACCCAAGGCGGCGGGCGCTCCGTCGCCTTCATCACGCTCGGCTGCGCCAAAAACGAAGTCGACTCCGAGAAAATGCGCGCAAAGGCAAAAGTCGCGGGCTACCGAATCGAGCAAGACCCCGAGAAGGCCGATGCGATCATCATCAACACCTGCTCGTTCATTCAAAGTGCTACAGAGGAAAGCCTCGAGGCAATTTTCGAGGCAGCGGGCATGGAAAACGTCGCCTCGGGAGATGCCAAGCTTATCGTCGCAGGTTGCATGCCGGCACGCTACGGCGACGAGCTTGCGGCAGAGCTGACCGAGGCCTGCGCTTTTGTCCCCTGCAGCAAGGAGGACGATCTCGGAGAAATCCTTAATGCCCTGTTCGGAGGCTCGCCCGAGCGCACCGCGGCGGACGATGACTCCAATGACGAGCCCTCAAGCGTCTCGGCGTACGTGAAGATTTCCGACGGCTGCGACCGCTTCTGCTCGTATTGCGCGATTCCCTATATTCGCGGGCGTTACCACTCTTTCGCACTCGAAGACATCGACCGCGAAGTGGCTGCTTATGTCGCGAAGGGCGCACGGGAAATCGTGCTCATCGCGCAGGACACCGGCCGCTGGGGACAGGACTTCGAGGAACCGTCATCGCTTGCAGCGCTCATGGGCGAGCTTGCGGAGCGCTACCCATCGACGTGGTTTCGCGTCATGTATGTCCAGCCTGAGGGAATCACCGACGAGCTGCTCAAGACCATAGCAGACCACGACAACATCTGTTCCTACCTCGATATTCCGCTCCAGCATGTCGACAAAACGCTTCTACACGCCATGAATCGAGCAGGCTCACGCGAGAAGTATCTGGCACTCGCCGAGCGCATTCGCGCAGCAATTCCTGAAGTCACCTTGCGCACGACGCTGATCGCTGGCTTCCCCGGAGAAACGGAAGACCAGTTCGAAGAGTTATGCGATTTCGTCTCCGAAGGGCTTTTCGACTACATAGGCGTCTTCGCGTACTCCCGCGAGGAGGGCACGGCCGCATACGAGCTGCCTGGGCAGATCGACGAAGACATCAAGGCCGAGCGCGCGCAGACCTTGCGCGACCTTGCAGACGCATCGTGCACACCGCGCATCGCGCAACGCGTCGGGCGGGAAATGGACGTGCTCGTAGAGGGCGTCGAAGAGGACGGACAGCTGTTCGGCCGTGCGATGTGCCAGGCACCCGACGTTGACGGCGAGACCTACCTCACCGAGGGGAACGTGGGCGACATCGTTCGTGTCCGAATTGCCGACACGCTGCTCTACGAAATGGAGGCCGAGTAATGTCGACCGAGTTGAAGCCGGGGGAGACCGACAAGCTTTGGACGATCTCCAACATCATCACGCTCGTGCGCATCTGCCTCGTCCCGGTGTTCGTCGTCGCGCTTATCACCCCCTGGCCGACCTGGTTCAGTATTGCAGGCGTTTCATCGACCACTAAAAGCCTTATCGCGGCCCTTATCTTCATTCTGATATCATGTACGGATTGGCTTGATGGCTACCTCGCGCGCAGCCGTGGCGAGGTGACGAACTTCGGCAAGTTCATGGACCCACTTGCGGACAAGATTCTCGTCTGTGCAGCGCTTCTCGCGCTGGTTGAGCTCCGGGTCCTGCCTTCTTGGCCGGTGCTCATCATCTTGGCACGCGAATTCATCGTGTCTGGCATCCGCATGGTCGCCGCAGACAAGGGCGTCGTCATCGCGGCAAGCTGGTATGGCAAGGCGAAGACCGTCACACAGATCATCGCGATCGTACTGTTTATCGTGAAGGACTCCATCCTCCCCGTGACCAGCCCGAACCCCTTCGATAACCCGCTCTACGTGCTCTCATGGCTTGCCATGATCGTAGCGCTCGCTCTCACCATCATCTCGATGATGGATTACTTCGCAAAGGCGCGCCACCTTCTCGGACTCACCACGAGCAAGGAACGAGCTCTCCTGCGAGAGGAGAACGCGAAGAACGAAACGAACGAGGACATCGCACGTCGCATCATAGAAAGCGCGAGCGAGAAGGGTGCGACCATCGGGTGCGCCGAGAGTCTGACAGGAGGCCTCATCGCGGGCACTCTCACGGCGATTCCCGGTAGCTCGCAGGTCGTGCACGGCGCGATTGTGAGCTATGTGAACGACATCAAGCATCGCGAGCTCGGCGTTGACGCAGAGGTTCTCAAGACCGAAGGGGCCGTCTGCGAAACGGTCGCCCGGCAGATGGCAGAGGGCGCACGCAAGAACCTCGATGTCGACATAGCCGTCGCTGTGACGGGGATCGCAGGTCCCGGCGGGGAAGAGCCAGGCAAGCCGGTCGGCACCGTATGGGCCGCGTTGTCCACGCAAAACGCCTGCAAAGCAACGTGCTTCCATTTCGAAGGGAATCGCGAAGAGGTTCGCAATGCGACAGTTCGAGAAGCTTTGCGCATGATCGAGGGCGCGCTTTCGACGAGTTTCGCTTAATTTCCTGCAGATAAGCTGCCAGGAATCGGGAAGGTTTTCGTAAAAGCTCTGTCAGAATGCGACGTTACGATTCGGTTGAGGCAAGTTCCACCACGAGCCTTGACTCACAAACGTTTGTTCGTATAATGAGGAGCTATGACATGGACGAAATCGCCGTAATCGGAGGAGAAGGAATGAACGACGAAAAAGCCAAGATGCTCAAGATCACAACCGATCAGATCGAGCAGAAATTCGGTCGGGGATCGATCATGAAGCTTGGCGAAGGAGGCGAGCACCTCAACATCGGCGTCATTCCAACTGGGGCCTTGCCGCTCGACGCAGCCCTCGGAATCGGAGGCGTGCCTCGTGGCCGCATCATCGAGATTTACGGCCCTGAATCATCGGGCAAGACAACCCTTGCCCTCCAAATTCTCGCCGAAGCCCAAGCGATGGGCGGTGTGGTCGCCTTCATCGACGCCGAGCATGCGCTCGACCCTGTGTATGCCGCACGCCTCGGTGTCGACATCGACGAGGTGCTCATCTCCCAACCCGACACGGGCGAGCAAGCGCTCGAAATCTGCGATATGCTCGTGCGCTCCGGTGCGATCGACGCCGTCGTAGTCGACTCGGTCGCGGCGCTGGTCCCCCGAGCTGAAATTGAAGGCGAGATGGGTGATACCACCGTCGGACTTCAGGCGCGACTCATGTCTCAGGCGCTGCGCAAACTCGCAGGCTCCCTTTCAAAATCGAACACAACCTGCATCTTCATCAACCAGCTCCGCGAGAAGATCGGCGTGATGTTCGGCAACCCCGAAACCACCACAGGCGGCCGCGCCCTGAAGTTCTTCTCCAGCGTGCGTATCGATATTCGCCGCATCGACAGCATTAAGAAGGACGGCGAGGTCGTGGGCAACCGCGTTCGCGCAAAAGTCGTCAAAAACAAGGTCGCGCCTCCGTTCCGCCAGGCTGAGTTCGACCTCATGTACGGCGAGGGAATCTCCCGTGAGGGCTGCATCGTCGATATGGCCGTCGAATGCGGCGTCGCAAAGAAGAGCGGCGCGTGGTATACCTACGGCGAAGAGCGCTTGGGACAGGGCCGCGAGGCTGCGAAGGCTACATTGCGTCAAAATCCCGAGATGAGGGAAGAGCTCGAAAACAAAGTTCGCGAAGCGTTCGAAATCCCCATCCCGACGCGCACCGCAGAAGAGGCCGATGCAGTCACCCCCGTCGCCAAGCCGAAGAAGAAATAGCGGTTCATGGCAACGCTCGTCGACATAGAGCAGCTAAAGCGCAATATCAGGGAAATCGAGTCCTCCTCCGTTTATGAAGAGACCGGCTTGGCGGAGGAGGAGTCAAAGGCCTTCAAGAAAATACTGAAACTCGCAAGCATTCGAGAGCAAGCGAGCAAGAAGCTCCACGAGCGGCTTATCAAGGACGGCTTCAGCGAACAGGCTGTCTCGAACGCCCTTGGGCGCGCAATCGAGGCGCACATCGTCGACGACGCGCGCTATGCCGAAGCCTTCATGCGCACCCAGCTGGCGCAGGGCAAAGGCCGCCGCGGCGTCGAGCGCGCTCTCGAACAGCTGGATGTCGACTCGCCTTCCGAAGAAGCTTGGCAGCTCGCCTACGAGCAATTCGGAGACGATGAGCTCGAGCGCGCGATGGATCTTTTAAACCGAAAACCACCGCGGTCGAAGAATCTTCGAGAAGGCGCCTATCGTAAGCTCGTCCAAAAAGGCTACAGCGCAGACGTCGCCGCTTCCGCCGCGAGACGCTGGAGCGAGTCTCTTGCTGCACCTGAATGCGAATATTTCGCCGACTAAGCGAGCAATTTCGCATTTTTTGACCTTGAGGGTTATATGACCAGCAAACATCCTCTATTATGTATGGAGGCATAAGTGATTTGCGTCCCATGAGGGACTTCATATATATCTATAACCCAATATGACGCTCCTTTTGATACGCGTTTCGCTTTGGCCCGGTATTGTCCGGGTTTTTTATGTCATGACTACTGGAAACCAAAAAGGGAAGGGGGAGCATATGCCCGGAATTGCATGGCTGATCATCGGCGCAATCGTCGGCATAGCTCTCGGCTTCGTCATCACCCGCTACGTAATCAACGCCTCGACGAAGAAAGCTGCTCAAGAGGCCGACGACATGATTGCTGACGCAAAACGACAAGCCGAGACGATGCGCAAAGAGGCGGTCCTCGAAGCAAAGGATCAGGCTCTCAAACTCAAGCAGGAAGCCGAAGCGGAAAACAAGGAGCGCATGAAAGAGGTGCGCGCCGCTGAGAACCGTGTCTCCCAGCGTGAAGAATCGCTCGATCGTCGCGTTGAGTCGCTCGACGCAAGGGAGCATCAAATTTCCTCGTTGCAGGGCCAGATCGAACGCCGCGAGCGCGATGTCGCTCAAGTCGAGCAAGAAGCATCGCAGCGCCTTGAGCGCATCGCGGGCATGACGCCTGAGGAAGCGAAGAACGAACTGCTCACCTCGCTGAAGGATGAGGTTGCTCACGAATCTGCCGCGATCATCCGCGATGCGGAAGCGCAGGCGAAAGCCGAGGCAGACAAGAAGTCCCGCATGATCTTGAGCCTCGCCATCCAGCGCGTGGCTGCCGACCATTCGGCTGAGAACACGGTGTCGACGATTCATATCCCGTCCGACGACCTCAAAGGCCGCATTATCGGACGAGAAGGCCGCAATATCCGTTCGTTCGAGCAGCTCACCGGCACGAACCTCATCATCGACGACACTCCCGAGTGCGTCACCATTTCATGCTTCGACCCCGTTCGCCGCGAAATCGGTCGCGTCACGATGGAGAACCTCATCGCTGACGGCCGCATCCACCCTGCGCGCATTGAGGAGATGTTCGGCAAAGCCGAGCAGTACGTTAACCAGCGCGTTCGCGAAGCGGGCGAGCAAGCGGCTTTCGACACGGGGATCCACGACCTGCATCCCGAGCTCGTAAGAACCCTAGGCCGCCTTCGTTACCGTACCTCGTACGGTCAAAACGTGCTCAACCACTCGCTTGAGGTTGCATATCTCTCCGGCGTCATGGCCTCCGAACTTGGACTCGACCCGATTCCCGCCAAGCGAGCCGGCTTGCTGCACGACCTAGGCAAGGCGGTCGACCACGAAGTCGAGGGCAGCCATGCCGTCATCGGCGCAGACCTTGCACGCCGCTTCGGAGAGCGTCCCGAAATCGTCCACGCGATCGAAGCACACCACAACGACGTCGAGCCGAACAGCGTCCTCGACGTACTCGTGCAGGCCGCCGACGCCGTTTCCGCTGCGCGCCCTGGTGCACGTAAAGAAACCCTCGACGCATATGTCAAGCGTCTTGAGAAGCTCGAGGAAATCGCCAACTCCTACAAGGGCGTCGAGCGCACCTACGCTATCCAGGCCGGCCGCGAAGTTCGCGTCATGGTCGAGCCTGAAGTTGTCGACGAGGCTCAGACCGTCGTCTTAGCTCACGATATCGCTCACCGCATTGAGAGCGAGATGCAGTACCCGGGGCAGGTCAAGGTCGTTGTCATCCGCGAAAGCCGAGCCATCGGGATCGCGAAATAATACATGGGTGCATCGGATCTCGAACAATTCGTTGATTCCATCTGCGACGAAAGCCATCTCCGAATCGAAGACGATTTAGGGGATGGCTTCGTTCGTCTTCGCACGTCCGAAGCGGAGCGACGCCAAGCTGCCCACGACATTCGATCGACCGAGGACATCGTTATCGAGCTGCTTCGCAACGCACGAGACGCCCATGCCCGCACCATTTTCCTAGCGGTAGGACGCGACGGGGACACTCGCAAGCTCACGATGCTCGACGATGGAGACGGCATTCCTCTCGCCTTGCATGAGAAGATCTTTGAACCGCGCGTCACTTCTAAGCTCGACACTGTCCACATGGACAAATGGGGAGTCCACGGCAGGGGAATGGCTCTCTACTCGATCAAAGTGAACTCGATGCAGGCGAAGGTTCTCACATCGGACAAGGATTTCGGTAGCGCGATTTACGTCGAAACCGACCTCACCAAACTTCCAGAACGCGCCGATCAATCGACCTTCCCTACGTTCGAAGTAACGGAATCGGGAACCTACTCGATGCGAGGGCCGAAAAACATCGTCCGCACCGCAACGGAATTCGCCCTCGAATCGAGGAAGGCATGCACGGTTTATTGGGGTTCGGCGACCGAAATCGCCGCCACGCTCTACGAGTTCGGGGCGACGACCACTTCTCCTGCCCTTCGGGCCTTCTGCAAAGACCCGCTCGAGCTGCCGGTATGCAAACGCCTCTGCACTGCTTCCGATCCGGCAAGCTTCGCCGAAATCGCAGAAGGATTGGGGCTCTCGCTTTCAGAGCGCTCCGCCCGCCGAATCTTAAATGAGGAGATCAAGCCCATCATTCCATTGGCCGAATTCGTAAGGACTCAGGCGATTCCCGCAAAAGAAAAGGCACCCGAAACCTCGAAAGCGGCCAGCCAGAAAGCAGTCAATCGCGACGGCAGGTCGCTTCGTCTCCGCGATGAGGACAAAGCAATGCTCGCGGATTCCTGCAAGGATGCCTTCCTCGATATCGCCAATCGGTATTACCTTGATCCGCTCGGCGCACCGGAAGTGAAGGTCGGCCCCCAAAAGATCGAGATCACCCTGCGCTTCGATAAGCTGAGATAGCCGTTTGCGCAGGTTGCCACGCTGATGAGTAATTGCTATCATTTCTCTCAGTGACATTAATACCACCACTGAAACACACTACGAAACGACAAGGAAATGCTCGTGACAACCCCATCGGAATCGCAGCCGTCAATCGGCTGCTTAAAAGTGTCGTCGAAATCCTCTCCTGCATCTGTCGCTGGAGCGATCGCTGGCATGATCAAGGATGGACTTCACGTCGACATCCAAGCGGTAGGGGCCGGTGCCGTGAACCAAGCGGTCAAAGCCATCGCAATCTCGCGTGGCTTCCTATCTCCCGTGGGCATCGAAATCGTATGCGCCCCATCCTTTGCCGACATCGTTATCGATGGCGAATACCGAACTGCCATCCGTTTCACCGTTGAACCGCGCGGCGCCGTGATACCTTCCATCGCCGCTGAACAGAAAACCGCCAACCCTACGGAGCGCTGATACCGCATGCATTCACCCATCAATGGGCTTACGTTCTGCATCCACACCTTCGGATGCCAAATGAATAAACACGATTCCGAGCGCATAGCGGGCATGCTCGAGGCGCTCGGAGCACTCATGGTGGAAACCGTTGAGGAATCCGATGTCGTGGTCTTTATGACCTGCTGCGTCCGAGAAGCAGCCGATACGCGCCTCTATGGCCAGGTCGCCTCCATGAAAAACATTCCACTTCGTGCAGAATCTCCTCTGTCGAAGCGCGTCATCGCTGTCGGCGGCTGCATCGGGCAGCGCGACGGGGAGAAGCTCACTGAGGCCCTTCCTCATCTCGATGTCGTGTTCGGCACGCACAACCTCGGGTCGCTTCCACGTTTGCTCGAGGCAGCTATTGAGGGACAGGGGAAGCAGGTCGAGGTGCTCGCCGCCTCATCCGAATTCCCGACCGAGCTCCCGACAAGCCGTGAGCATTCTTGGGCGGCGTGGCTACCCATCACCATCGGATGCAACAATTTCTGTTCCTACTGCATCGTTCCTTATGTCCGCGGTCGCGAGAAATCACGTTCGATTGAGGATATCGTCGCCGAGGCCGAGCGCTATGTCGCTTCTGGCGTGAAAGAAATTACACTGCTCGGACAGAACGTGAACTCCTACGGCCGCGACCTTTACGGAAAACCTCGTTTTGCCGACATCCTCGACGCCGTCGACCAAACGGGAATCGAACGGCTTCGCTTTGCAACGAGCCATCCGAAGGATCTTACCGACGAGGTTATTGAGAAGTTCGGTTCGTTGCGATCGCTCATGCCTGCGCTCCACCTTCCCGTGCAGTCGGGCTCCAACGCCATTCTCGCGGCAATGAACAGGCGCTATTCGCGCGACCACTACCTGCGCCTTATCAGCAAGATTCGCGACGTACGACCCGATATCGCCCTGTCGACCGACATCATCGTCGGCTTTCCAGGTGAAACGGCAAAAGATTTCGAGGACACGTACCGCCTCGTGGAAGAGGTTGGCTACCATCAGGTATTTACCTTCATCTACTCGAAGCGTGAAGGTACGCCTGCGGCTCAGATTGAAGACTCCACACCGCGCGAGGTTATCCAGGAGCGATTCGACCGCCTCGTTGACCTTGTCCAAAAGCGCGCATTCGAGCTCAACCAACCGGATGTCGGAAGTGTTGTCCCTATCCTTGTGGAGGGATCCTCGAAACGCGATGAGCGAATGATCGCAGGCAAAAGCCCCAAGAACCAAACCGTGCACGCGCTCGCTCCTCAGGGTATAACGCCGAGCGAACTTGCCGGCACGTTCGTGAACGTCAAGATTGACGACGCTAAGACATGGTACCTTTCGGGCCACGTGCTGGGCGCGGACGATCGTCTCTAAACGCCATGATCGACGAAACGGGGAAGACGACCATCAGCCTTCCGCTTATGCGCCCTGTCATCTGCGTCGTTGGTCCGACGGCATCAGGAAAGACCGACGTTGCGCAGCTGCTTGCGCAAAATCTCGGTGGGGAAGTGGTGAGCGCCGATTCCATGCAGATTTACCGCGGCATGGACATTGGCACTGGCAAACTTCCTGAAGAGGAACGGCTTGTTCCCCATTTCGGGTTCGACCTCGTGAACCCGGGGGAGCCGTATTCGGCAGCCATATATCAGGAATATGCAAGAGAATGCTTCTCTGATATCGACAAACGTGGAAAGAGGGCACTGCTTGTCGGGGGAACGGGACTCTACGTCCGCGCGGCAATCGATGCCTATGACTTCCCGAAAGGGGAGCAGGTCGACAACCCCGTACGCGAAAAGTGGACTGCCTACTACGAGGAAAACGGCGCCGATAACCTTTGGGAGCGACTACGCGAGCGAGACCCCGAAAGCGCGTCCGTCATCCATCCGAACAATGTAAGACGCGTGATCAGGGCATTCGAGCTTCTCGAAGAGGGCACAACGTATGCGATCCAAAAGGAGAATCTCGCATCGATTCCTCAAGCTGTTCCTGCCAAGTTTATCGGACTCGCCGTTGATCCAGAAATACTCAACAAGCGAATCGAACGGCGTGTAGACAACATGATCGAATGTGGTCTCGTCTGCGAGGTTGAACGATTGCTCGACAAAGGCTTTCGCCAGGGTATCACCGCACCTCAGGCTATCGGATACAAGGAAATCGTATCTGCCCTCGATGGGGATATCTCGCTTGACGAGGCCATCGAGCAGATCAAGACCGCAACACGACGATACGCAAAACGACAGCGTACATGGTTTCGCAAAGATACGCGAATTGCATGGATTGACGCGGATTCCGGAAACGCTGAAGCAATCGCAACACAAGCGCAACACTCACTTGATACAATGGGCGCCTAAGCCAACAGAAAGAGGACATGCACCTATGGAGCTTTCATTCACCAAACTTAACGGAGCTGGCAACGACTTTGTCTTCGTGGACGATCTTTCTAACGAGATCGAGCTGACCACGTCCCAGGTTTCCTGGCTTTGCGATCGTCATTTCGGCATCGGCGCCGATGGCGTCATTCTTGTGCGCCCCTCCGAGAGACCAGAGTGCGCCGCCTATATGCACTACATCAACTCAGACGGAACGCTTGCCCAAATGTGCGGCAATGGCGTGCGCTGCTTCGCGAAGTTCCTCGTCGACCGTGGATACGTGCAGGCGAGCGACGGCTCGTTTGTCGCTGATACGCTCGCAGGACCGAAGCCGATCAGCTTCACTGTCGACGATGAGGATCGGATGACCCAAGCAACGGTCGATATGGGCCATCCGATCCTCGAGCCGAGCGAGGTTCCCGTTAACGCCAAGGCGAACGCAACGTCTCCGGCGGGCGCGGCCTATGCTCGCGAAATCGAAATCGACTCGCCCTGGGGGCCGTTCGCTTTCACCTGCGTCTCAATGGGCAACCCTCATGCGATCACCTTCATCAACGACTTCAACGCACTGCCGAAAGACCTGTTCACTTCTGAGGAAAGGTCACTTGCGACGCTCGACCTTGAGAAAATCGGGGCATTCTACGAGTCGAACCCCGTATTCCCCGAGAAGGCCAATATCGAGTTTGCCCACATCGGAGAGGCGGGAATCGAGATGCGCGTGTACGAGCGCGGCTGCGGCGAGACTCTTGCGTGCGGCACGGGCGCATGCGCAACCTGCGTCGCTGCTGCGTTGACCGAACGCACCGGACGCGAAAACGACCTCATCCTCCGCGGTGGCGTGCTCCACATCCTTTGGGCCGAGGACGACCATGTCATGATGACGGGACCTGCCGCCGAGGCGTTCGAGGGAACGGTAGTCCTGTAAGCATGGAGCAGTTCGCCACGGTGCTCACCAAGGGAGCGCAAACGACGTTTGAGGAACAGCGGGAACGAGCAATCCTCGTCGGGGTTGATCGTCCGAACCAGAAGTGGTCCCTCGACTCTTCGCTCGCCGAACTTGAGCGCCTCGCCGACACTGCGGGAGCTGACACCGTCGCGAAGACGACGCAGAAGCTCGAATCACCCAATCCTCGAACGTTCGTCGGAACAGGCAAAGCGGAAGAGATTGCCCAGCTTGCTCGCTCATATGCGGCGGACCTGGTCATATTCGACGATGAGCTCATCCCGTCGCAACAATCTAACCTCGAAAAGACCGTCGATAAGAGCGTCAAGATCATCGATCGCACGGCGCTCATCCTTGACATCTTCGCGCTCCATGCCGCCTCGAAAGAGGGCAGGTTGCAGGTGCGCCTCGCACAGAACCAATATCTCTACCCCCGCCTTCGCGGCATGTGGGCGCATCTCGCCTCGAATCGCATGGGGGGCGGTGTCGGATCGCGCTTCGGCGAAGGCGAAAGCCAGCTCGAAGTCGACCGAAGGATGGTACGCAAGCGAATCACCTCCATCAAGCGCGAGCTCGCTCACTTAGCTGACGTTCGGTCGCTGCAGCGCGAGGAACGATATTCGAGCGGCATGTTCCGCGTTGCTCTGGCCGGATACACCAATGCAGGTAAATCAAGTTTGATCAACCGCCTCTGCGACGCCGATGTCCTCAGCTATGACAAGCTCTTTGCAACCCTCGACTCCACGACAAGGAAGTTCGAGCTGCCCGAAGGGCGTGAAATAACCGTCACCGACACCGTTGGGTTCATTCAAAAACTGCCGACGACCTTGATTGAGGCATTCAAGTCGACACTCGATGAAATCACGGGAGCGCATTTGATTCTGCACGTAGTTGATGCTTCCTCAAGCGAACGAGAGGGCCAACGCGATGCCGTCGACGAGACGCTCGAGCAAATCGGCGCTCAATCGATCCCTCGAATCGAGGTATTCAACAAGTGCGATCTGCTAAGCGACGAAGACATTAGCGCTCTCAAGTCCCGTTACCCGCAGTCGATTGCGATATCCGCTGCAACAGGAGAGGGGATTGAGGAGCTCGTCAAACGAATCGCGCAAGCCGCTTCAGCTGCCGATACGCATATGAGCGTCCTCATTCCCTATGCAAAGGGGGCTCTTGTTGCAAAGGCTCATGAGCGCTGCCATATCGTGAGCGAAACCCACGAAGAGCAGGGGACCGCCATCACAATGTTCGTCCCCCGAAGCTATGTCAACGCCTTTCAGCCCTACCTTACAAACGACGGAACACCGCAACTACCTTGCCCGCGATAGAGCAATTCGTGGTGATAATCGGATCCATGGAGGAGTTCTCCGGCTGAAGCCGGATATGGTCTTTCTCCTTGTAGAAGCGCTTCACGGTTGCCCCATCGTCGATGATAGCGACAACGATATCGCCGTTATTGGCAACTGGCTGCTCCTTAACGACCACATAATCGCCGTCGTTGATACCTGCCTCGATCATTGATTCGCCGCGCACGGACAAGAGGAACGAGGGGGCATCGCCGACAATGTCGGTCGGAAGGGAAATCGTGTCGGTAATATTCTCTTCAGCAAGAATTGGCACGCCTGCAGCGACATCGCCCACAAGAGGCACGTTCACGATTTTACTAAAGCTCGGCTGAACGACATCTGGAACGGAGCTCGCCTGTACCGATGAGCCCTCAAGAGGGTAGGTAAGCGAAATTGATCGAGATTTTAAAGGGTCTCGTTTGATAAGGCCCTTTTCTTCGAGAGCCTTCAGGTGGACATGGACGGTGGAAGGGGAGGAAAGCCCCAGAGCATGGCATACCTCACGAACCGTCGGCCCGTAGCCCTTTTCCCGAATGCAATCCTCAATGCAATCGAGAACAGCTTGTTGACGCTTCGTCACTTTGGTGGCCATAGTGCGTCCTTTCAATAAATCGAACAAATGTTTGAAATAATTATTGACGTGAACCTTTGTTCGATTTATTATAAACGCGAACAAAGGTTCTACGCAAGGGCAAGGAGGCACAAAGATGGGAAATTTCGAAATGAGGTACCCCGTACACGGATCAGCCGCGCTGAAGCCCAGTTCAGCAGAGCAATCGCAATCTGCGACCATCATCGAGTTCCCAGCTATTGCGCAAAACGAGTTCGATTGGGAGTCTTTCGAACAGAACAGCACGGCGGCACAGCCTTCAGACTTCTCCCAACTCAAAGCGCTCTTCACCACGCCACTCGATGATCGCAAGATGGTGCGAAGCCTCAAAGAAGGAACCTTGCGCGGCATCTCCCACAGCGATATGAAGCCATCACACGTAATCGCATGCGGCGTCGCAATGACAATCGCTTCGTTTATCCTGTTTTTCCTGTAAGAAACCTTTTGGTGGTATCCGCATCTTCAATTGTGCGGACATCCTGATCAAAGCCGTAAGGGACAATCCATACGGTATGATACCTTTAACAGAAGTAAAGTTTAAAGGAGCATGCGCATGCGTTGTCCCTCCTGCGGCTACCTTGAATCAAAAGTCGTAGACTCACGCCCATCCGAAGACGGAACATCGATTAGAAGGCGCCGAGAGTGCCTGAAATGCCAACGCCGATTCACCACATACGAGCGCTTAGGCGATAACCCGCTTGTCATCGTTAAAGTCGATGGTTCGTCCGAAGCTTACGATCGCAACAAGCTGTTCAGGGGCCTGCTTATCGCATGCGCCAAGCGGCCGATTTCGAAAGAGCAGGTCGACGACTTGATCGACAGCATCGAAACAGAGCTTCGCAATACCTCACGCACCGAAATAAGATCGAAAGAACTTGGCGATATGGCGCTGAAGCGCCTTGCAAAGCTCGACGATGTCGCCTATGTCAGGTTCGCGAGCGTATACAAAGACTTTCAAAACATTGAAGAATTCGCTGAAGCACTTGAGGAGTTGCGATAAATCATGCCAGAACAGTTACTCGTTCCTATAAAACGGCTTGATGAAACCTTGGAGGTTCCCCGTTACGCATACGAGGGCGACGCAGGCGTAGACCTGCGCTCAGCCGAAGATTTTTCGCTCAAGCCCTTCGAACGAAAGCTTGTTCCAACAGGAGTCGCAATCGCACTGCCAAGAGGCTATGCAGGCTTTGTTATGCCGAGGAGCGGCCTTGCTGTGAAGCACGGAATATCTATCGTCAACACGCCGGGACTTATCGACAGCGACTACCGAGGCGAGCTGAAGGTCACCCTGATCAATCTTGACCCAAAAGATACCTTCCAAGCGCAAAAAGGCGACCGCATTGCTCAGCTCGTTATCATGAAGGTAGAGAACGCAAACTTCGAATGCAGAGACTCATTGGACGAAACCGGGCGCGGCGACTTCGGATTCGGAAGCAGCGGCGTTCAAAGCTAACGATTTCCACGGCATAGTTGCCCAAAGAAACCAAGATCGTATCTTAGAACGGCTCTCAGAGCTTCATATATGAAACCCCAGGTCAACAACTTGATAATTTACGAGACGAAGGATAGCAGTGCGGAATAGCGAAGAAATAGAGCAAAAACTCGCCTCAACGAGGAAACTGATTACGTTCGCCAACATCGCTGGACCTGTCTCGCTCATCATCGGCGGAGTCTTGCTGAGTACGGCAGGACTTATATGCTCGTTGATAGCTCGTTCGAGAATCAACACCATGCTGAAAAAACAACCGCAAGACCAAGCATTTTCACAAAAGGTCATGCAAGCGGCAAAACCAGGCGCCATTGCACTGATTATCTGCACGATAGCGCTTGTCCTTAATGTCATTTCGCTGGCGCTCGTGATGCCAGCCGTGCTCGAAGCCTCACAGACCGGTAACCTGACGACACTTTTCGGAGGCGGTGCGGTAAACACCGCAGGAACAGCTACGTCCACCTGGGGCTAGAGAAACGACAGCGTTTCGGCTAGCCAAACCACGCTTCAATCAAAAGCCCATTCAAGGGTTCGCTAATTCACCATGCATCCGCTCTTATACTAGATATAAATGATTGATAATAGGCGTTATGTAATCTTAAACAAATGAAGATAAGGTGTGCACTTTACAGATGACAAGTCATCTGTAAAGTGCTACGTCATACTCAATCCGTGAGCAACGATACGAAACATGGAGCGAGCATGAACGAACTAGGCAATCGCGATTCCAGGCCAAACACAACGCACGCCTCAGATGCTCTGGCATCAGCGGAACACGACGCAGCTGTCAACATCGAAGCATTGTCGGCCGAAATAAAGCGGCTTAAAACAAGCCAAGACGCTGTCATCCTGGCTCATTACTATGTGCCACCCGAGGTGCAGGATATTGCCGACTACGTTGGAGACAGCTTCGCGCTGGCAAAGCTTGCCGTTGACCTTCCTCAGCAGACCATCGTACTCTGTGGCGTGGAATTCATGGGAGAATCGGCGAAACTGCTGAACCCTAAGAAAACGGTGCTCCTGCCCGAACCTGCTGCGGACTGCCCGATGGCGCACATGATCCGCAAGGCCGACATCGACTCTATCCGCGCGAAGTACGCCGGCGACCTCGCCGTCGTATGCTACGTGAACTCCACCGCCGAAGCGAAAACGTGGTCGGACGTATGCGTCACCTCTTCGAACGCCGTGAAAATCTGCAGCTCCTTGCCACAGCGCAACCTCCTGTTCATTCCCGACATGAACTTAGGTCGCTACGTTGCCGAGCAGATTCCCGATAAGCATGTCATTCTGAATAAGGGCTACTGCCCACGACACATGACCATCAGCCGAAAGCAGGTAATCGATCTTGAGGAAGCCTACCCCGATGCCGTGGTAATGGCACATCCTGAATGCCCGGCGGACGTGCTGGCCGAGGCGGATTTCATCGGCTCCACAAAAGGCATAATCGAACACGCAACCGCTTCCGACGCAAAAGACTTCATCGTCTGCACCGTCGTGGGGATCTTGCGCGAGCTCACCCGCAGAAACGCCGGCACCGACAAGCGTTTCCACTTCCCCACCACGACCCCCCGCTGCGAGAACATGGATCTGGTCACGCTGCCGAAACTTGCAGCCTGTCTACGCAATCCGGCGCCTTTTGAGGTGCACGTTGACGAGAACCTTGCCCCCGCTGCACGACTGACACTTGAGCGCATGCTGGAATACGCAGCAAAGTAGGACAACATGGGTGAGAGAATCGAACACCTTTTCTTCGACGTCGTCATCGTCGGATGCGGCGTGGCAGGCCTGTATTGTGCGCTCAACCTTCCGCGCGAGCTGTCCGTCATCATGTTGGCGAAAACGACACTCGATGAATGCGACTCCATGCTGGCGCAAGGCGGTATCTGCATGCAACGTAACGACAATGATTATGAGCCCTTCTTTAAAGACACCTTGCGAGCAGGTCATTTCGAGAACCGTCGCGAAAGCGTGGACCTTATGATTCGCGCGAGTCGCAGCGTTATCGACAATTTAATGAACTTTGGCGTTGACTTCGCTCGAAACGATGACGGGACGTTGCGCTACACTCGCGAAGGCGCTCACAGCCGCGCGCGCATCTGTTACCACCAAGACACCACAGGCGCCGAGATCACGACGAAGCTTTTGGCAGCAGTAAAGCAATTAGCGAACGTGCGCATCCTCGAAAATACCTGCATGGACGACATCCTCACCGAAGCGAATGTTAGTCTCCGAAACTGTCAATACACCCGTCAGGTATCTCAACAGAAGAACGCTTGCGAGCGCTGTCGAGGCGTTGCCGCGCACAGCGGTGATGGACGGACGGTGTCCATCACCGCGAACGCCACCGTTTGGGCATGCGGGGGTATCGGCGGGATGTACGAGCGATCCACCAACTTCCCCTGCCTCACCGGAGACGCACTACGTATTGCACAAGCTCACGGCATAGCGCTCGAGCATACCGATTACGTGCAGATTCACCCCACATCGCTCTACACTTCCAAACCCGGACGCGCATTCCTTATCTCGGAATCCTGCCGCGGCGAAGGAGCCGTGCTGCTGGATGCACGAGGAAGGCGATTCACCGACGAGCTTCAACCACGAGATGTAGTGAGTGCAGCTATCGAACAGCAAATGGCTAAAGAAGGTTCCGACTACGTTCGACTCTCCTTTGCCAATGTTCCGAAAAACGAAATCATGAGCCATTTCAAACAAATTTACGAACACTGTCTGACCGAGGGCTACGACATCACGCAAGAACCGATTCCCGTCGTTCCCGCACAGCATTACTTCATGGGAGGAGTACACGTCGATCGGCACAGCGCTACCACTATGCCTTCGCTCTACGCCGTTGGCGAGACCAGCTGCAACGGCGTGCATGGTAAAAACCGCCTCGCGAGCAACTCACTACTCGAATCGCTCGTGTTCGCACAGCGCGCAGCGTGGGATATAGCCCGAAAAGAAAGCCTCCCCTCGCCCTTTCCGCAAACGTACAGCGAGCATCCGATCGGCGCCGAGGCGAAAGCTTACAAGGAATTCTGCATGACAAAGGAGGCCGTGTGCGCATGAGCCCCATCACACTGACTACCGTCGCCGAGCCGCTCATCCGAGCCGCCTTGGCCGAGGACATTACCAACGAGGACGTGTCGACTGCCGCCATCATGCCTGAAGCGCACCCTGCCGCCGTCGACCTCATCGCGAAGGCCGACGGTGTGCTCTGCGGCCTCGACGTGTTCGAGCGGACATTCGCCATTCTCGATCTCGAAAGCAATGTCGAACGATACGCAGAAGAAGGTAGCGATATCGTCGCAGGTCAAAAGCTAGCGACGGTGTTTGGCGACGTTCGTGCGCTCCTGTCGGGCGAACGCGTGGCACTCAACTATCTTCAGCGCATGAGCGGCATCGCCACTTACACGAGAAAGGTTGCCGCGCTTCTCGAGGGCAGCGGAACCACGCTCATCGACACGCGCAAAACCACCCCGAACATGCGCGTGTTCGAAAAAGAGGCTGTACGATGCGGCGGCGGGCACAATCACCGATACAACCTCTCCGACGGCGTGATGCTCAAGGACAACCACATCGCCGCAGCTGGCGGTATTCGACCAGCTATCGAAGCAGCTCGCGCCTATGCCCCATTCGTGCGCAAGATCGAGGTCGAATGCGAAACGCTCGATCAGGTGCGCGAAGCGGTGGATGCGGCCGCGGACATCATCATGCTCGACAACATGGACCATGGCACCATGGCCGCCGCCATAGCGCTCATCGATGGCAAAGCTCAAACGGAATGCTCGGGCAATATTGACGCAGCGAATGTGCGCTCTATCATCGATTTGGGAATTGATTTTGTATCAAGCGGGGCTTTGACGCACTCCTCTCCTATCCTCGATGTGTCCATGAAGCACCTACGCTTGCTGGACAAAGAAACTGGCGGAAGCGAGACGCGATCATGACATCGAAAGCGCAAAAACGTCGCGAGGCGTTGCTTCTTCTTTTAAAAAACGGTGATGAACCGCTGACGGGTGGAATCCTTGCCCAACAGCTTGGCGTAAGCCGGCAAATCATTGTGCAAGATATTGCGCTTTTACGTGAGACGGGAGCGAGCATTGTCGGCACCTCGCAGGGATATGTGTTGGAAAGCGATTCGCGCAAAGTTACCAGATCGGTAGAGGTAAAAGCCGAAGCCCGCAACGATAGATGCGAGGCATCCAACGATAGCGGGCTGTGCGAGCGAACGTTCAAGGTACACCACGATCCCGCGCAAACTAGAGATGAGCTTGAAACGATCATTTCCGCAGGCGGGCGCGTTGTAAACGTCTCAATCAGCCATCGCGCCTACGGTTTTCTGAGCGCCCCGCTCGCCATCGAGACAGAGGAAGACATCTCGCGCTTCATCAACGACATCGAAAGCGGCAAGTCAGCCCCATTGAGCACTGCGACTTCAGGCTACCATTACCATCTTATCGCGGCCGATGACGAGGAGGCACTCGAGACCATCGGGCGCGCGCTCGCGGACAAAGGCTACCTCGCGCCTCTGCTCCCCCACGAGATGCCGAAGTAGCTCACGCTATCAAAACCGAATACAGAAATTCAATCGAGTGAAAAAAATGGAGGCCGCCATCAAGACGACCTCCATTTGCAATTAATGACAGGACATGAACAAGTGTATCCTACGACACTCAAATAGACCAGACAGGCTCCCCCATTCTTTTGAGGAGGTCTTTCATTACGTAAACTCTCCGAATCGCAAGCCACGCATTCAAGAAGGCAACCCCCTTCCTTTTCGAGTTCGGATGAAGAGGAAGGGAGAAATCACTGCGCTTGACGCTGGGCTTACTCTAGGATTCCCCATTCGAAGGCGCGCGCGAAGACTATGGCTGCGCTTCCTCGGCGGGCACGAGAGGGCAAAGCGACACGGCCAGGACTGCAGCGAGCAGCGGCATTAAGGCCTTCTCGGCGGGCTTGGAAGCGCCCATATTCGCTCCTTATAATGAAAAGCCGATAGCGTCGAGCACGTATTTCGGGACCATGAAGCGAACCGTCTTCTCGGGATCGACCATCTGGCAGACACGTACGTCGGCCACAAGCGAGAGCAGCATGACCAGGTCAGCTTCCGACTCGTTGGTACGCGATGCAAGCAGGTCGACCATTTGCTGAACCGCGAGTTCGGCAGCCTTATCGAGCGATTCGGCGGAAACGATGATGCCGAAATGCGTATCGTTCTCAATCAGGGGGTTCGGAACCGAAAGCTCGGGCAACGCGGTCAGCGTCACCGTCGCATAACCGGCAACTTCTGCGCCCGACACGCTCACCTCGCCATCGCCCATGACAGCATGCATGTCACCGCAACCGAACAGCGCACCATCGACGGCAACGGGGAAATACAGCGTCGCACCTGCGGCGATGGCGGTGTTGTCCATGTTGCCGCCATGCTTGCCCGGCGTTCCGCAGTTGACCGGCTCGCCTTCGGGGGCAACACCGATGACGCCAATCATCGGGGCAACCGGGATGCTCAGGCGCTCATCCCACACGACCTTGCCGTCCTCGACCTTGCAAAAATGCGTCGCCCAGTCACTGAAGCGGTCGCCGCAAACACCCTCGTCTTTTCCGGTGCAAGAACTTGTCTGCGCATCGAGTTCGATATTGTCGATATGAACCTTCAACGTGCCACCCGCAACAGCGCCTTCGACATAAATCGGGCCCGTTGCGGGGTTGATCGCCTCCCAGTCGATTTCGCTCAGTTGATCTTCGGGGCCTTGTAGCTGGTTGCCGAAGCAGTCCTTCGTACGGATGCGCACCGTCTCTCCTGACGGCACCTTCAGTACTGGCTCCAAATCCTTGCCGAACGAAAACAGTGTCTTGGAATCATCGAGTTCAATCACGAGAAAACTCCCTTTCAAACGTTGCCGTTACTCTCATTGATAATCTGATTCAAGCGCCGCTTTGTAGCGATCGTAAAGCTCCGATACCACCTTTTTCATGCTCACCGGCTTAAAATCATCGCGCCGAATAAGACAATGCTCGCTCATTCCTGTCGCAAACGGCTTCGCCACGTCGAAATCGAGCGCTTCTCCATCGAGGACTTTGTAGCGAAACTGCACCTTCGTCGGTTTGAGCGCGGTGACGGCAAGCTGCACAACAACCTTGTCCCCGTATCGAACGGACTCGCCGTAGTCGCACTCGACATGGAGGACGGGAGAGATAAGTCCCCGCGCTTCCAAATCAGCATAGGGGAATCCTAACTCAGCGAGATATTTCTCACGAGCATCCTCAAAGTAGAGGATGTAATTGGCATGATAGACGACTCCCATCATATCGGTTTCGCCGTAGCGAACGGATATGGGCACATTCAGACGCATAACGAGCACACCTTCTAAAAAACGGTAGAATACCTCTTAGTATGGTAGCGCATCGCGGCGCGTCGAGATATCAAGAAGGGCAAAACGAGACAATGACCGAATCAGTTTCAAGCAAAGACCAGCAACCTTACGAGAGATTCACGTTGAAGATGGCTGTCGAGCTTGCCGCTCCGCACACATGGCCCGCATCCATTCTGCCCGTGCTCGTCGCCACAAGCTGCGCGGTCGTGCACTCCCCCGCCCTCGACGTCCTTATGGTGTGCGCCCTGCTCGCCATCTGCATCCTTATGCAGGCTTCGGTCAACACCTTCAACGACTATTACGACTTCGTCAAAGGCGCAGACAGCGAAGAGGATAATGTCGACATAACCGACGCTGTGCTCGTGTACAACCATATCAACCCCGCGTCGGCGCTTCGCCTGGCAATTGGATTGCTCGTCGCCGCCTTCGCGATCGGCGTCTACGTCATCTATTGCGCCGGATGGATCCCGCTTGTCCTTGGAATCATCGGCGCGGTGATCGTCATCGCCTATTCAGCTGGCAAAACGCCTATCTCCTACCTTCCAATCGGAGAAGTGGTAAGTGGGTTCGTCATGGGCGGGCTCATTCCGCTCGCGTGCTATCAAGTCCTCACGGGTCATCTCGATTTCATCGTGCTTGTCTGGTCGATCCCAACAATCATCGGGATCGGGCTCATCATGATGACGAACAACACCTTCGACATCGAGAAAGACATCGAAGTGAGCCGCCGCACGCTGCCGACGCTGCTCGGCCGACCGCGTGCTCGCAAGCTCTACCATGCACTCGTCTTCTGCTGGCTCGCTGCGATCGTAGTCGTTGTTGCGGTGTTCTTCCCGCGCGGTGCGATCATCTTGGTGTTCGCGCTGTTAGCTTCCTATCCTTTGCTGAAGGCGCTCTTGAGCAACCCTCTCGCTCCCCCGGCCCGCATTGGGGCCATGGCGCAGATCTGCAGCGTGAACATCGCGCTTGGGTCGTTCTATGCCGCCGCAATCATCGCGAGCAGCGCCATCGCCTTCATCGCCTAAGAGGCCGCCAAATCGTCAATGCCTCGACCCTATTGACGGCAGTACGCGCAAGTGCTCATATTCCCGTCGCATAAAAATGTCCTGCATTCCGATGTCAGCCTTCGGGATGCAGGGCATATATCGCTTTCGCGAACGACCACGTGGGAAGGCGTTACTTCGTCACGAGAACGGGAATCTCCGACTCGCGAAGGACCGCCGTCGAAACGCTGCCCAACATCGAGCGGACAGCGCCCAAGCCGCGGCTTCCCATGACGATGAGCCCGCAGCCCTCCGCCTTCGCGATCGAGATGATCAGCTCGTGCGGCTTCCCGAACGCAACGCGCAGCGTCGTGACGTCCTCATGGCCGACGACGCGATTGCCGACATTCTTTTTCAAATTGGAAAGCGCTTCCTCTTCGTCGCCGATGGAAGTAAGAAGAACGCCCGCAGCGCGCGCGGCTGCATTGAACGCCGGGTCGCCCGTCTTCGCCAAGTCGGTAACCGTGACGACGACCACACCTTCGGCCAGACCGTGATCGACGAGCTCATAAGCGTCAGCAAGCGCGCGATTCGAAGCGTCGGAGCAATCGTAACCTACGAGAATCTTTGAGTATCCCATGATGAAACCTCTCTTTCATACGACGACGAGAACGCCGCCTATCCCCTAGTCGGACAGGTTATCAAATCCAGGCTATCTGAATTCTACCATGAAGGTTCTTAAGCGAGAAGCAAGAAAGAAGCTGCTCGGGACTTGCTGGATCTGCCGTGGGTGCAAGGCCCGTGATCCCTGCGATATGTCCGATAATCGCCTCAGGGGAGCCGAATCTTGCGATTAAGGCATCAAGCGATGCGTCGTGATCGCGCTTTGAGAGGCGACGATCTCGTTCAGCTACAAGAAGTGGGATGTGGCCGTAGACGGGATGCGGTAGGCCAAGCAGGTCCTGAAGGTAGATCTGCTGCGGGGTCGAGCATAGCAAGTCGACGCCTCTCACCACGCTGTTCACCCCTTGTGCGGCATCGTCGACGACGACGGCGAGCTGATAGGCGAAAGCTTGGTCGGATCGGCGAACGAGGAAGTCGCCGCAATCGCGCTCAAGGTTTTGGGAGTAATCGCCCTGGATGGTGTCATGAAACGAAATGATCTCGTCAGGTGTTCGCAGCCGCATGGCAGGCATTCGCCCCGAAGCCTCCTTCGCCGCGCGCTCCTTGGCGGAAAGCGACCGGCAGGTTCCCGGATAGACGAGCTTTTCCCCACGATGAGGGGCAGATGCCGCATGCAAGTCGGCGCGCGTGCAATAACAGGGGTAGATTAGGCCCCTCTCTTCGAGCGAATCAAAGGCGGCGGCGTAGACCTCGCCCCTATCGTGTTGAAAGAAGGGGCCGCGATCCCACGTCAAGCCGAGCATCTCGAAGTCCCGCTGAACCGCGTCGATATATTCGGGCTTCGAGCGCTCGCGGTCCAAATCCTCGATGCGCAGAACGATATCGCCACCCTGGGACTTCGCGACGAGCCACGCCGCAAGTGCAGCGTAGATGTTACCCGCATGCATGCGCCCCGTGGGCGACGGAGCAAAACGCCCGACCACCTTCTCGCTCACCGCATAACCCCTTTCGCTCCCTCATGATGCAACAACCAGAACAAACCCCAAGCCCCGCGCAAGCCAGAGCCCCAAAACAACGATGCCGACGACAAACGCCGCCGGCATCGAATAAGACCAGAAGCGCTACTTGCGCAGGTCCTTTACGTGTTTCGTCTTTCCGGTCGAGCGCTCGATGCCACCCGGCTCGACAAGCTTCACCTTCACGCCAACAAGCAGCGTGCCCTTGAGCTTTTCGGCGACCATCTGGCGGAAGTTATCCATCACCTCGAACGAGTCACTGAATGCCTCAGGCTTGAGCTCGACATTGACCGTCATGCGATCAAGACCGGTCTCATTGTCAACCACAATAAGGTAGTGCGGGGTGACACCCTCGATGCCCGCGAGCACGTCCTCGACCTGGCTCGGGAACACGTTCGTACCGCGGATGATGAGCATGTCGTCGCAGCGCGCGCGGACCTTCTGCATGCGCGCATGCGTGCGGCCGCAGCTGCACTTCTCGGTAACGACGCGCGTCAAGTCGTGCGTACGGTAGCGAAGCACAGGGATGCCTTCTTTGTCGAGCGGCGTCAAAACGAGCTCGCCCATCTCACCTTCAGGCACGGGCTCGCCGGTCACCGGGTCGACGACCTCCCACAGGAAATGGTCCTCGGCTATGTGCTGCATATCGCGCTCAGCAAGGCACTCGCCCGACACGCCCGGCCCCATGACCTCGGTCAACCCGTAGTTGTCGGTGCACACGATGTGCATGCGGTTCTCGATTTCCGCCTTGAGCGCAGGCGGGCAGGGCTCGCCGCCGAAAAGCCCGACGCGCAACGTCGACTTCTCCCAATCATAGCCCATCTTTTCCCCCACCTCGCAAATATGGAGGGCGTAGGTGGGCGTCGCGATGATTACAGTCGTACCGTAGTCCTCGATCATCTGGATATGGCGCTCGGTGTTGCCCGAACCCGCCGGAATCATCGTGCAGCCAAGTTTCATGCAGCCGTAATGGAGGCCGAAACCGCCGGTGAACATGCCGTAGCCGAACGCCATCTGCACGCGATCGCCCGGGACGACGCCCGCCATGCTAGCAAGACGCGCGATGCAATCGCTCCAAACGGTCATGTCATGCTTGGTGTAGCCAACGACAATCGGCTTGCCCGTCGTTCCCGAGGACGAGTGCATCTCGACGATCTTGTCGAGCGGCTGGGCGAAAAGCCCATAGGGGAACGTCTCGCGCAGCGCGTTCTTATCGGTGAAGGGAAGCTTGCGGATATCTTCGAGCGTCTTGATGTCCTCGGGCGTAACGCCCATCTCGTTCATCTTGTCGCGATACCACGCCACGTTCTCGTAGGTGTAGGCAACCTGAGCGATCAGCTTCTCAAGCTGGATTGCGCGGATGCGCTCGCGGCTCGAGGTCTCCATGGCGCGGTCGAACATAGGAAGCACGTCGAAATTCCCCGCAGCAGCAGCCTTGAGGGCGGCGCCTTTCACGGAGGGATCGAATATCTCTTCAGCGGTACTGTTCACTATCATCACAACTTTCTTAAGCGGTTACGCAACAAGATGCGCAAGATCATCCTGGCCCAGAAGCTCAACGGGCTCGCTTTCGAGCATCCTCTCGGCGGCAGCGACGTCGTTCACCGAGAGGACGATATACGTGCTGATGAGCGAATAGCTATACGTTACGTTGATGTGGCAGTCGGCGATGATTCCCATGACGCGTGCAAGCTCGCCAGGCGTGTCCTCCAAACGCAGCACGAGCACCTCGGACTTCGCGCAGGCGGCGTTCTGCTCACGAAGCACCGCGAGCGCCGCATCGGGGTTGTCGACGATGAAGCGCACGATACCGTAATCGCCGGTATCGGAAGCGCTGTAGCCGCGAACGTTGACGCCCGCCTCGACGAAGGAATCGAGCACGCGTACGAGATGGCCGGGCTCGCTTTCGATGAAGACGCTGATTTGGGAAACGCTCATAAGACCACTCCTTCTCGCTTATTCCGCGGAAAACGAGGCACCCAGCTTGAACGCCTCGAGGTTGACATCGAGATACTTCTCGGGAACGCGGGCGGCGATGACCCGATTCCATACGTCCGTCGGGAAGCCGAGAGCGCGTGAGAGCGCACCGAGCAGCACGACGTTGGCCGCCTTCGTGGTACCCGCCTTGCGGGCAAGCTCGGTTGCGGGAATGAGCATCGCACCCGCATCGCGCAACCGCTCGCGTGCATGCTCAGGCATGGAGGCGCGACCCGTTGCGACGGGAAGGGGCTTGATTGACTCGTCGTTCACAAAGAGGCTGCCGCCTTCCTTCACGTAGGGAAGGTTGCGAAGCGCCTCGGTCGTTTCGAATGACACGACGCAGTCCGCCGAGCCTAAATCGGCAATCATGGACTGAACCTTATCACCGAATCGCACGACGGTGGTCACCGCGCCGCCGCGCTGGGCCATGCCATGGATCTCGGAAACCTTCACGTCAAGCCCGCTCTCCTCGGCAGCACGGGCAAGCAAATCGGCAGCGAGAATCGTGCCTTGGCCGCCAACGCCGCAAAGAAGAACCGTTTTCGTGTTCGAACTCATCGGGTCCCCTCCTAATCCTGAACAATGAAGCCGCGTGCACAGTACTGCGCGCACTGTCCGCAGCCGATGCACATGTCGCGATCGATAAGCGCCTGGCCGGTCGACTCGTCCTTGGAAATCGCAGGACAGCCGAGGGTGATGCACGCGCCGCATGCCGTGCACTGGGAAGAAACCTCGAATACAGGCTCGCGATGGCGCTCGAGCAGAACGCACGGAGCCCTGAAGACGATCACCGAAAGCGTATCAGTGGCGGAAGTTGCCTCTTTCAAGGCGCGACGGACGGCCCTCGCATCGTGCGGATCGACCGTGCGAACGTCCTCGATGCCGAGCGCCTTCAAGACGCCTTCCATATCGAGCTCGCGCGAGGGGCGGTGCTGGAGCGTCTCGCCGTTGAACGGGTTGCCCTGGCGACCGGTCATGGCCGTCGTGCGGTTGTCGAGAATGCAGACGGTGCCCGCGCCCTTGTTGTAAACCGTCGAGATAAGCGACGAAAGGCCGGAATGCGCGAACGTGGAGTCGCCGATCACAGCAACGACGGGACGATGCTCGCGACCCGCGAACGCAAGCTCGAAGCCGTGGGCCATCGACACAGATGCGCCCATGTCAACGCAGGTGTCCATTGCGGAAAGCGGCGGCAAAGCGCCCAACGTGTAGCAGCCAATGTCGCCCGTCACGATGGCCTTGCAGCGCGAGAGCTCCTTGAAGACGAGGCGATGAGGGCAGCCGGGGCACAGCGCAGGTGGGCGGCCCGGAACGTCTGCCTGGGCGGCAGCGTGCGCGGGCTCGGGGAAACCGAAAGCGGCGCGGATGAGCCCGACCGAGAGCTCGCCGTCGCGCGGAAGGGGCTCGGGGGAACTCGCGACGTCGATTCCGAGCGCGGACACGGCATCGGTCAGATAGCACGACGCTTCCTCGACGACGTAAAGCGTCTCAACGCTCTCAGCGAACGAGTGAAGCGCCTTCTCGGGAAGGGGCCACGTGCATCCAAGCTTGAAGACCGATGCATCGGGCAACCCTTCCAGCACATGCTGGGAAACCGCGCCGGCGCAGACGACGCCGACCTTGTCGCCTCGCCTTATGACCTGGTTGTACGCGCAAGTCTCGGCCCATTCGGAGAGCGCCTCGATGCGCTCGAGCTGCACCTTGCGGCGCGGCTTCGCGAACGCGGGCATCATGACCCACTTTGCAGGGTTGCTCTCGTAGGGAGCGGGCTCGACCTCTTTTCGGGACCCGACCTCGACCGGCGTCTTCGTATGCGAGACGCGCACCGAAGAGCGGATGAAGAAGGGCACATCGAATCGCTCGGAAAGCTCGAACGCGTCGCGCGTGAAAGCGAGCGCCTCGGCGGAATCAGCTGGGTCGAGCATGGGAATATGCGCCGCGCAGGCGTAGTAGTGAGAATCCTGCTCGTTTTGCGAGGAGTACATGCCCGGATCGTCGGCAGCCAGCACGACAAATCCTCCGCCAACGCCGGTATAGGCGGCAGTGAACAGGGGATCCGCCGCGACGTTCACGCCGACGTGCTTCATGGTCGAAAGAACGCGGGCGCCACCGGCAGATGCGCCGATGCCCACCTCAACGGCAACCTTCTCGTTCACGCACCACTCGGCATAGACGCCATCCTTCTTCGCAAACGCCTCGAGCGTCTCAGTCGAAGGGGTGCCCGGGTACGCGACGCCAATACGGGCACCGGCTTCCCAAGCCCCCTGAGCAATCGCCTCATTTCCGCTTAACAATTCCATGTAAAACCCTCTCGTAAATCTCGCCTTATGCGCCGATGCGTCTATTCCTCCCGATAGACGAGGCAGAAAGCTCCGATTTGCACCACGTCGCCCTCGTGAAGCTCGCGCGCCTCGACGTTGTCGTTGTTGACCCACACCCCGTTAAACGAGCTGTCGTCGGTAATCGTGTAGCCATCACCCGTAGGCTCGACCACGGCATGGCTGCGCGAGACCGTCATATCGTTCAAGAAGATGTCGCACTGCGGATTGCGCCCGACGCTCATCGGCGCATCGCCGAGCCTGTAGACCATTCCGATTTGGGGACCCTTGACAACTCTCAGCACGAACTGGTGTTGCGGATGGTCTGCCGCAGGCACGTCCCTTCCCTCAATGGGAAACGGCTTGAAGCTCTGCGTTGCGCCAAGCAACTTGAATCCGCAGGTCGGACACGCAGAAGCATCTGGGTTAAGAGTTGCACCGCATACGGGGCACGTTTCAGTCATAATGCTCGTCCTTCTTTCGTCTTGCATATGAAAGTGTAGCGAATCAGTACTTGGCCTTCGTCTTGTCGTTGATGAGCGGGGTGTCGTTCAAGTCAACGGACGCTGCAACGGTCTGACTCCCGGTGAAATGAGACAGAAGCCTGCCCACCCAAATACCGACAGCTTCGAGAGGATTCGGCGCCGCAACGTCCTCGCACGCGATAAGGTTGACCGTGGCAATCGTCTCGTTGTGCTGCTTGAAGACAGCGCTACCAACTTTGTCGCCCTCATGCACATTCCCGCTCACGTTGTCGAAACTCATTGTACAGCTCACGTTGCCTTTGAGCGAGAACACGTCGAGCGAGCCGTCTGGTTCGGAGAAGGTCGCTTTGATCGTCTTATCCGTCCAATCGCCATGCGCGACCTCGGCAACGACGGGAACTTCCTTGGTGGAAGAACCCCAGGACATCGTAGCCGTTTCGCTCGCATGGGCATACGAGTAGTTCACACTATTGGCGTATACCCAGTCGAAAAGCGTCTTCGCGTCCGTGAAGCGCTGCTGCTCGCTTGACGAGTTGAGCACGATTGCATATAAGTCGAGCCCATCGCGGTTGCAGGCACCCGCAAAACATTCCCCGGCGAGCGAAGTGAATCCTGTCTTTATGCCGCAAGCGCCCTCGTAGACGCCGATAAGCTCATCGGTCGATTCCAGCTCGAGCGGAGTTGCGACTCCCCCGCGCGTGACCGTGATCGTCGCCTTGTCCTTCGAGACGATATCGCGGAACGTCTGGCTTTTCATCGCGTAGGCGGACATCGTTGCCACATCGCGGGCCGTACTGTGCATATCACCCGCGTATTGGTTGAAATCGAGCCCATGGGGATTAGCGAACAGCGTGTTTGCGCACCCGAGAGCCCCCGCCTTAGCGTTCATCGCGGCAACGAATGCCGCCCGCGCGCCGCCCGCGCCGCCGAGCTTCGCGCCTACGGTATCCGCGATGGCGATAGCCGCGTCGTTGCCCGACGAGGTGAGAAGCGCCTTGATGGCGTCCTCCATCGAAAGCACGTCGCCCTCCTTGAGCGATGCCGAGGACTCGCCGATGGAGGCTGCCTCAGCGCTCACCGTCACCTGATCGGTGAGCTGGGAGTTCTCCAAGGCAACGATCGCCGTCATGATCTTGGTCACCGAGGCGATATGCGTCTGCTTGTCGGGGTCGCGCTCGAAATACACCGTACCGTTGCCGTCGATGACATAAGCGTACGTCGCATCGATGCTTGGGCACTGCGAGACGGCAAGCCCGCGCGACTCGACGGTCTCGCCAGCGACGACATCGGTTTTCGCGACGCCGGCGAAAGCGGTGGCGGGCACGAGAGTGAACGAGAGCGAGACTGCGAGAATGCAGGCGCAAAGCGCGGAAAGCGCCCGCACCCCGAAGGGGGCACGGGCGCTACGCGCGATATGACGAGAGCTAGCAATCAAGCTGGTAAACCTCTTCCGGGGATACAGTTGCGAAGCCAGCCTCTTCGAGCTTGGCCTCGATGCCTTCCGCTTCACCAATTTTCAGCACATCGATCGCCATTTCGGGATTGACGGAGAAGCAGTATCCGTACTCGATGTTGACGGACTGCTGGTCCAAAAACTCAAGCAGAGTCGCGAGTCCGCCCTTCACGTTGGGGACGCGAACGGCAAGGACCGGTGTGACCATCGCGCGATAGCCGGCCGCGCGAAGCGCCTCGGCAGCGGCATGAGGGGTATCGGCGAGGACACGGGCGACACCGAAATCGGCTGTATCGGCGAGATTCAGGGCATGCAGGTTCACGCCCGCATCGCTCAGCACGCGGCATGCAGAAGCGAGGCGACCCTTGTCGTTCTCCAGGAAAACAGTCAGCTGAGAAATCATTAGTGCTTCCCTTCTCTCAAGTCGATGACACGCTTGGCTTTGCCTTCGCTGCGCTCGATAGACTTCGGCTCGACGATCTTGATGTCAACCTTGATCTGCAGGTTGCTCTTAAGCTCGGCGCCAAGACGCGCCTTCAAGTCCTCGAGCTTGCGGATCTCGTCGATCGGGAACTCGGGCACCGTCTCGACGTTCAGCGTGACCTTGTCGAGCGGTCCATTATCGGTGAGCACAATTTGATAGTGCGCCGTGATCTCGTCGAAGCCGGTGATGATTTGCTCGATCTGCTGCGGGAACACGTTCACACCGCGGATAATCATCATATCATCAGAGCGGCCGATGATGCGGTCGATCTTGCGATGGGTGCGCCCGCATGCGCACTCCTCGTTGATGATGCGGGTGATGTCGCGCGTGCGGTAGCGCACAAGCGGGCAGCACTCGCGCGTAAGCGTGGTGAACACGAGCTCGCCATACGTGCCGTCAGGCACCGGTTGGAGCGTCTCAGGGTCGATGATCTCGGCGAAGAAATGGTCTTCTGCCAGATGCAAGCCATGGGACTCGGAGCATTCCATCGCGACGCCCGGACCCATGACCTCGGACAGGCCGTACACATCGCAGTAGCGGATGCCGAGCTTGTCGCGGATTTCCTGGCGCATGTTCTCGGAGGCAGGCTCGGCGCCGAAGATGCCGGCGGAGAGCTTGAAATCCTTTGCAGGATCATAGCCCATGCTGATAGCCGTATCGGCCAAATAAAGCGCGTAGGAAGGCGTGCAGCACAGGATGTCGGTACCGAGATCGGCCATCATTTGGATCTGGCGCTTCGTGTTGCCCGAAGAGGTCGGGATGACCGAGCAGCCAGCGGCTTCAGCGCCATAGTGTGCACCGAGACCACCTGTGAACAGGCCGTAGCCGTAGGACACCTGAACGGTCGAATCGGCGGAGCCGCCAACCATGTAGATGCCGCGGGCGAAGCAGTCGCCCCAGTTCTTGATGTCATTCGCGGTATGCCCGACGACCGTCGCCTGGCCGGTGGTGCCAGAGGATGCATGGATGCGGGCAACGTCCTTCTTCGGAACGGCGAAAAGGCCGAACGGATAAGCGTCGCGCATGTCCTGCTTGACGACGAACGGGAACTTCGCGATATCCTCGAGGCAGGTCAGGTCATCGGGCGTGACACCGGCCTCGGCGAAGGACTTCTTATAGAAATCGACATTGTCGTACGCGTGACGAATCGACTTCTTCATTCGCTCGAGCTGAAGCTCGCGCAGCTGTTCGCGCGGCATAGTCTCGATTTCTTCTTGAAAAAACACCTCAAGTCCTTCCTTATCTTACCCGGCGCATGAGCGCCCTTGCCCACGTCACCAAGCTATTGGATGCAAAATTTGACCCGATAGCTAGGGTTAACTCGTACAGTGTAGCGTTTGTGCCCACCCCGTCATAGGAAAAGGGCGGCAAAACTAGATTTCCAGCGTCCGAAAACGTTATTCGGCACGTGCCTTGCGCATTTCGCGCTTCGCAGCGGATAGCTTGAGGGCGCCCGCTGCGACGTAATAGATCGTCGTGAAAGCGCCGACGATAAGGCCTGCGTAGACAAACCAGATGCCCCACGAGTAAGGGCCGGAAGAGAAACCCGGCAGCCAAGAGAAGGGCACAACCCCCATGCCAGCAAGGACCGGCCAGTTAAGAAGGAGCGCTGCAAATCCGACGAACAAAAACGTTGTCGCCACCTTGCCAGGATAGATTACCGCAACGCGAATGCGCCACTTCTTGAGCAGATACGCCCCTCCGATAAGGAGCAGCAGATCGCGGCCAAGGACCAAGACGACAACCCAGAGCGGCAGGCGCCCGACGGCGAGCAGGCACACGACGCCTGAGATCATGAGGATGCGATCGACGGCGGGGTCAAGCAGTCGACCAAGCTTCGAGACCGTGTGCGTGCGGCGAGCGATTTGCCCGTCAATCCAGTCGGTTCCCGCCGCCACGGCGAAAAGAACCGTCGCAAGGATGTCGTAGCCGGTCAGAAGCAAAACGATGAAGCACGGAACCATGCACAGGCGAATCGTCGAAATGAGATTTGGAATGGTGAAGATGGTGTCGAGCACCTCGTCTTCCTCGGGTGTCAGGTCGTTCTTCGCGGCCTTGTCTATCATCTTCGCCATATAAGCCAAGCCCCCAGTAAATAAAGCCCCAGCGGGTCAGTCGTGTTAATTGCAGCGAGTTATTATAGCGCCCTGCTTTATCCGAAGCGAAACACTTCGCCGATTCCCCACGGAGATGTTGCTAGCACGTTTATTCGATCGCGGATTGCTCACTGTGCGCCAAAGCCCGGCTGGAAGAAACCTAGTCAAGGAACGTCTCATTTACATCCAGCCTCAAATCCCGGGCGATGGCGCGAAGCCCGTCGTCGGATATGGTGTTCGCAAAATCGCCGCCCCCGTTGAGCAGGCGCGCCCTCACATAGATATCCGCCGCCTTCTCGATGGTGTGCATGAGACCGAACGCGGAATCGAAATCGACACCCGAGCAGAACAGACCGTGCTGTGCCCAAATGACCGCATCGAAAGTCTCCATGAGCTTTGCTGTCGCCATCGCGATCTCAGATCCTCCCGGCACCATCCACGGAACTACGCCAACACCTTTCGGGAAAGCGATGATGCACTCCGTCATGACTTTCCAGAGCGCACGCGTGATAGCGCGAGCGTCGAGCGGCATCACGGAAGTGAGCGCGACCACATTGGTGGGGTGTGCATGGTAGAGGATGCGGGACGCACCTCCAGTCGCGTCCAGGCGAACCGAGTGAATCATGAAATGGGAGGGGAATTCAGAGGTAGGTCTCCCCCCGTCTTTAAGACCCCAAACTACACGGCAGGCATCGCCCGAGGCGTTAATCTCGACAATCCCCACGTTGCGAGCTATGTCGAGGGCAACGTTGCGCAGATAGCATCCCGCACCGGTCGCGGCGAAGAAGGCTCCGCGAAGGTTGTCAGCCTGAACACCGAGGGGAATCCAGTTGGACGGGTTCTCGCAGAAGAACGGACGGCAATCCGCCACTTCCCCCTCGGTCATGCGATAGGTGAGGTTCCCGCCGTTGCGCTCGTGCCAGCCTTGGTCCCAACCGTCGGCGCACAGGCGCGCAAAGCCCTTCATGAAGGGCTGTTGTTCCACGGCAACGCCCGAAACAACGCCTTTCGCCGCAGAAACTCCCTTGTCAATCATGCCTTGCGCGCTATCGAAAAAGCCCATCGTTTCACAACCTTCCCTCATTCGGACGCATCGCAACGCCGCCCTCCTCGACTGGCCCGACTATACCGCTAGATTCCGTTGCGCAACATCAGAACCGTGAATTTGGCGAAAATGAAAAGGGACCCCGCAGGGTCCCTTCAAAACGCGCATTCGAGAACCTTCGCCCAATGGACGATACGAGAACGCTGTTCTTAACTAACCTTTTTCATCGGCTTGGGATGCTCGGGAACGTCTACCGACTCGGTATACATCTCCCTCGAAGGCGCTGGCCAGCCGGGCTCCATCGATAGGCAGTGCTTCGGGCACTCGAGCACACAGGTGCCGCACTGGACGCAGCGAAACTTGTCGATAGTCCATTTGCGGTTGGGCTTCTCCACCACGATAGCCGCGCACGGGCAGCGACGCTGACAGATGCCGCACAGGATGCAAACATCGGCATCGTTGACGATATGGCCCTTAAGTCCTGCGGGGGCCTCTTTCTTTTCCACGGGGTAAAGCACAGTCTCGGGTTTTTTGAACAGCGAGCCGAGCGTCATCTTTCCCAGTTTGAATCCACCCATGTTCTACTACCTTTCCGTGCAGCTGATGCAGGGGTCGATGGTGAGGATGATGTTGTTCACATCAGCCAAATCGCAGCCTTTGAGCGCCGCGGTCATTCCTGCGAGGTTTTGCGAGGTCGGTGTGCGCATGCGCATGCGCTCGAGGTACTTCGTGCCGTTACCGCGAGCATAGTAGTAGCATTCACCGCGCGGCTGCTCGACGACGTTGGACGCCTCGGAGCCGGCAACCGGAGAGCCCTTCACAGAAACCGAGATGTCGCCCTCGGGGATCTTGGAGATCATCTCCTCGATGATGTCGATGGATTGCAGCACCTCGAGAGCGCGGACCTTGCAGCGCGCGTAGCAGTCGCCTTGGTCGTCGAGGATGGGACGGAAATCGGCGAGCTCCGCGTAACCGCCGCGGCCGAGCATGCGCACATCGTAGTTCACGTTGGAGGCGCGGGCGAAAGGACCCACCATGGATAGCGCAAGCGCGTCCTCGTGGCTCACATGCCCCACCCCGACGGTACGGTTCTTGACCGATGAATCCTTCAGGAAGGCGTTCATAATCTGGCGATAGTCGTCTTTGATGCCCTCGAGCACACGCTTGATCTCGGCGAACCGCACCGCGTCGATGTCGCGCACGACGCCGCCCACCTTCACGACCGAGAATATGACGCGGCCACCGGTCGTCTTCTCGAAGATGTCGAGCACGCGCTCGCGCAGGCGCCAACAATGCATGAACAGGCTCTCGAAGCCGAAGGCGTCGGCGGCAAGACCGAGCCAAAGGATATGTGAATGAACACGCGAGAGCTCGTGCCAGATGACGCGCAGGTACTCGGCGCGCTTGGGGATCTCGACGCCCATGAGGCTCTCGACAGTCTCCGCATAGCCCATGGAATGGCCAAACGCGCAGATGCCGCAAATTCGCTCAGCGATGAAGATGAACTGGTTGTAATCGCGGGTCTCGACGAGCTTCTCGAGGCCTCGATGGACGAAGCCGATCTGAGGAATCGCCTCGAGAACCTTCTCGTCTTCGACCACAAGATCGAGGTGAAGCGGCTCGGGCAGCACGGGGTGCTGCGGACCGAAGGGGATGACGGTTGCCTTGCCCATCGTTATTCACCGTCCTTTCCGGTATTCGCAGCACGCTCGGCGGTTTCCTTACGCGCCTTCGCATCGAGGGCGGCGCGGACCTTGGCCGCGCGCTCGGGATCGAGCTGGGCGAGCTTGGCCTCGATCTCGGCGTCGCGCTCGACGTTGGTAGAGCCGACAGCGCGCTTCGCCTCGGCGGCCTTCTTCTTGCGCTCGAGGGCCGCGCGGACTTTTGCGGCCTTCTCGGGGTCGAGATTCTCGAGTTCCGCCGCTCGGGTCTCACGCTTGCTCTTGCGAGACTGCTCCGCCTCGGCAGCCTTGGCCGCCTTCGCCGCGAACGCAGCCTTGATGCGCGCAAGCTTCTCGGGGTCGGTGCCCGCGAATCGCTCCTCGAAGTCGGTCATCTGCGCAGGGTCGATACCCGAGACCTTTGGCTTCATCTGCTTGATGGCATCGGGGTGATCGGCTGCGTACTCGGTCTCGGCCACCTTCGCGGCTCGAACGCGCTTGGCTTCCGCAGCCTTGGCGGCCTTCTCGCGGGCAGCTTTCTGAGCGGGAGAGATAATGGTCATCGGCTCGGACTGGGCAAGCTGGTAGAACTTGCCGCCGAAGTCGATGGCGATTCCCTCGATCGTGACGCCGAACAGGTCGTGGATCTCGTTCTCGAACACGAAAGCTGCGAGGAAATTGCCGGTGATGGAGGGCACGACGTCGGTCTTCTTCACGCCTTTGACCTCGTAATTGCAAAGCGCGCCGCCGTCCATCATGAACGAGTAGACCAAATCGACGCCCGCGTCGGTGTTCACCGCGAGAATCTGCACGAAGCGCGCATGCTCGCTTTTCATACGGTCGGAGAGCGCCGGCACCTCGGCCAACTTGAGCGGAATGAACTCGGAGGAGAATTCCATAGGTCCTACGCTCCCTTCTTCTGTTGCGCCATAGCCTTCGCTTTCTCATCGAGGATGCCGATCGCTTGCACGACGCCGTCGATAATCGCCTCGGGGCGGACGGCACAGCCTGGCACGTACACGTCGACGGGGATTGCCTTGTCAACGCCGCCAAGCACGTTGTAGCAGTCGTGGAAGACGCCGCCCGAGCACGCGCAGATACCGCAGGCAACGACGGCCTTCGGCTCGAGCATCTGGTCGTAAATCTCCTGGACAACCTTGATGTTCTGCTCGTTCACGCTGCCGGTGACGAGGAAGATGTCGGCATGCTTGGGGTTGCCGGTGTTGATGATGCCGAAGCGCTCGACGTCGAAGCCCGGGCAGAGCGCCGCGAGCACCTCGATGTCGCAACCGTTGCAGCTTGAGGCATCGTAGTGGATGACCCAAGGTGATTTCGAGTTGTAAGCCATAAGTGAGCCTCCTTACAGGTAGGCCAGAACGGCCACGTTCAAGCCGCCGGCGACGAGCGCGACAAGCCATGCGGACTTCAGCATGAGCTGCCACTTCACGCGGGCGAAGTTGTTATCAATCCAGATCTCGAGGAAGTACACCGCGAGAACGACGACGATTGCAAGGATGATCGAGAGCGGGTTCGACCAGATGAAAAACATCGCGACCCACCCCATGAACAGCACGTTCTCACACCAGTGCATCACTTCCACCAAGCCGAGCGTAGGGCCGCTCATCTCGGTCGTGACGCCGCGAACGATTTCCTGGTGCGCATGGTGCGACATGGAAATATCGAAGGGCGACTTGCGCAGCTTGATCGTGAGCACGAACAAGAAGCCCAGGAAGGCGAGCCATGCCGTCGTAATTGCGGGAGCATCGAGGAAGAAGACGCCAGCAACGTCGAACCACCCCGACGCCATGAAGAACGCGACGCACATGAGGTAGAGCATCGGCTCGTACGCCATCGCCTGCAGCGTCTCTCGTGCGGCGCCCACTTCAGAGTACGGCGAGCGCGAAGAATAGGCGGCCACGATGAAGAGCAGCGAGGAGAGCGTCACGAGGAACACGCTCAGAAGCAGGTTCCCGCCCGAGAAGAACACGCCGCCCGCCACCAGGGTGAAGATGAACGCGAACAGGATATACGCGTGCTCGGACGTGTTCACGGAGGCGTTTTCCTTGGAGAAAAGCTTGCGCACGTCATAATAGGGCTGCAGAAGCGGCGGCCCGACGCGTCCCTGCATGCGCGCGGAAATGATGCGGTCGAGTCCCGCGAGCAAACAGCCGATGATGGGGCCCGCAATCGCAAATGCGATGATGCCGATGACCGTAACGATGAGCGTCATGAGAAGCCTCGCCTTCCTACAACAAGCCTGGCAGCATAGCAGCCGCCCAAGCAATCGCCGCAACCATGATCACGATGCATGCGCCCGACCCGATCGGGGCGATGCGAGCCTCGCCGAAGACACCGTCGAGGTACATATTGCGCGACGTGGCCTCAACCGGAGTGGAAAGAGAGCCGCGGAACGTGCGAGCCGCGTTGTCTGACGAAGCACCCGCGAGGTAGACGTCAACCTTCTTCTGCTTCGAAGAGCGGCCAAGCCCCGCGAAGAGCATGAGGATAACGAGCACCGCGCAGATCGCAGCGATCCAGAGGTTCCCGTCGGAGATGTCCTGCCCACCGTAGTGGAACGCGGTCTGGATATAGGGAACGACGAGCCCCGACGACATGACTGGGAGCAGAACGCACGTCACGCACACAAGCCCCGCCATCAAAAGCAGCGCCGCCCATTCGGATTTATGCACCGAAAGCTCGACGTTTTGCGGCTCGCCCGCGATTCCCGAGAGCTTGCCGAGCCACTTCGCCCAGAACATGAACGTCGCGGCGGAACCGAATGCGAGCAAGATGATGAGCGCGACGTTGCCCGTTTCGACGAACGACACGAGCGTCGCCCACTTCGCGATAAGCATGCCGAAAGGCGCCACGAACATGCACATGATGCCGAGCATCATGAAGCGGGCAAGGCGAGGCATGCGCTCGAAGAGCAGATCCATGTCCTCGATGTTACGGCTGCCGATATGGTGCTCGGCGGTGCCGACGCACAGGAACAGCAGGCTCTTCGCAACTGCATGGAAGATGATGAGCAGGATTGCCGCCCAAACGGCCTCGGGGGTTCCCACGCCCGCGCATGCGGTGATGAGGCCGAGGTTCGCAATGGTGGAATACGCGAGCACGCGCTTGGCATTGCTCTGCGAGATAGCCATGAACGAGCACAGCGCGAACGTGAGGCCACCGACGAGCACCACCATCACGGAGGGCACCAAGCTCACCGCGAAGATCGGCGAGAGCTTCACGAGCAAGAACACGCCCGCCTTGACCATTGTGGAGGAATGCAGCAGAGCCGATGTCGGCGTCGGGGCGACCATTGCGCCGAGCAGCCATGTATGGAAAGGCATCTGCGCGGCCTTCGTGATGCCCGCAAACGCGAGCAAAGTGACGGGCAGCATAACGAGCGTCGGAAAGGCGCTACCGATCTCGACGAACGTCGAGAAAGAAAGCGGCAGGCCGAAAACGCCCAGGTAGACAAGGGAGAACTGGAATGCAACGCCGCCAAGAAGGTTCATCACGATCTGACGGAACGCGTTGTTGATGGCCTCTTCGGACTTCGTAAACCCGATGAGCAGGAATGAACACAGCGTGGTGACCTCCCATGCCGTGTACATCCACGCCATGTTGTCGACGAGGACGATGTTGAACATGGCAGAGAGGAACGCGAACATGATCGCGAAGAACCATGGACGGCGATCGCGCGCTTGCGGGTTCCCATGCAGCTCGTGAGCCTGGAAATCCTTCATGTAGCCGAGCGCATAGACGCAAATGCCCGAGCCGACGATGCCGATGATGAGCACCATGACCACGCCGAGCGCATCGACGCGCATCGTCGTGGAGAATTCGGCACCCGCCTGAACGGCGAACTCGAACCACAGGGCCACAACGATCTGCAGCGCGGCCAGGCCCAATGCGAGCGGGCGTTTGTAGCGGATCGCATAGCACACGACGAAGATGGCGACGGTGAGGTCGATGGCAAGGTTCACCAGAGAAAGCGGATGCCCCCATTCGGCGGGCAGAGCGAACTCATAGGTGCCAGGCCCCGCGAACACAACCGCGAACGCAATCGAGAGCAACGCGATAAGCGCGGCGAAGGCAATGGCTATCACATCGCGCGCACGGTCGTTTTTGATCGCGAGAAGCAGCAATGCCGCAACAACGGGAACGACAATGAGGGAGGCTAGCAGCTCCATGCATACTCCTTTACTTGAATAGAAACCTTCCCGCCCAAGGCGGAGGCCAAACGCCAAACGCAAGCAAGAAGGCGAACGCGAGACTCGCGTGGCGTCTACTCTAATATTAAAGAAAGGGTACGACCTGTACCTTTGGGGTGCAGGTCGAAATCAATCGGTAAAAGGGCTATCGCAGAGGTAGCAATTATCTCGCGAAAGAAAAAAGCGGGCCAGATTTCCATCTGACCCGCTTGAGAAAGCTGGTCGGGTTGGCAGGATTTGAACCTGCGACCCCTTGACCCCCAGCGGGTCAAGGGTGATTTTTGACAATATCGCCGATAACCGCAGAGACCGATAATGCCTGATGAGGCCCCGATTCGTGGATTTCAGTACTCCCACGTTATCCGCTTTCTCGATTTCATTCCCCCCGAATCCCCCCTTCCTTTTCGAATAGAGAAGCGAGCGGGGCGTACGGGAGCGGCTTCAGTATCCCCAGCTCGTGTTTTGCTGGCACTCGCAAGGTACTCAATGCAAAGCTTGTCGATGGTTTTCAGATAACCTTTCTTCAAACGCCTGCGGCTTTCGAAGAAAACCCCCTCTAATCTTTAGGGAGGCGCCAGTCGATGCAGCTATTGTTCGGCCCCCACCAATAAGTCCTTATTTCCCAAACAGCAGAGCCAGAAGAAATAAAATGGCGATTGCGGCTAAAGGCCAACGGTCAGCAATACCTAAGATGGACGACATCCTATATATGCCATTGTCCATTAATGAATCTAAGCGTATAATCGCCATACGTCTCATACAGAGAGCTGCTGTGAGCGCGCCGCAGCGGGGGCCGCTGCGGCGCTTGAGGAGGAGAAGATCATGAACCATGACGTTGCTGCCGCGATCAACAAGGCGTTGGACGGATCGGACCTTACAAAGACTGAGGTCACGCGTCTTTTTGAGATCGACGACCTGAGCGAGGAGGCTTTTGCCATCCAGCGCGCGGGGCGCTTGCTTTCCGCCGGGCTTTCGCAAGGAAAAGCGGAAATTCACGGCCAGATCGGCATCAACACCGGATCATGCCCCATGGACTGCAAGTTCTGCTCGTTCGCCGCATGTAACGGCGTCTTTCCCGATGCGAGTGTGCTTTCCGCCGAAGACGCCATCGCCGGCGTGAATTCCATGGAGCGCCAAGGCGTAAACGCCGTGTACGTCATGTCCACCGCAGACATGGACGCCGACCGGTTCCTCGAGCTATCGAGAGCCATCAAAGACGCGATGATATCCGACGTTCCGCTCATCGCGAACACTGGCGATTTCTCGCTCCAGCACGCAAATGACCTGGTAGATGCCGGTTATACGGGTGTCTACCATGCCATCCGCATGGGCGAGGGCGAGTTCACCCGCATCCCCGTCGCCCGCCGCATCAAGTCGATCGAAAACGCTCGCGAGGCGGGGCTTCAAGTGGGCATGTGCGTGGAGCCGGTCGGGCCGGAGCACTCCGTCGAGGAGCTGGTCGAGAAAACCCTGCTCACTCGAGACCTTGGGGCATGCTTTTCGGGTGCGATGCGGCGCACGAGCATCCCAACGTCGCCGCTCGCCGCGCATGGGCAGCTGAGCTACGCCCGCATGGCGACCATCGTCGCGGCCGTTGCGCTTGCCACGGGCGCTGCCGTCCCAGGAAACTGCACGCACGAGCCGAACGGGCTCGGGGTGTTCGCGGGCGCCAACTTGCTGTGGGCGGAAGTCGGGTCGAACCCTCGCGATGTCGAGGCCGAGACCGTGCGAGGCTGGACCGCCGATCGCTGCCGCGACCTGTATAGCGAATGCGGCTGGGAGGTCCTCGAGGGCCCTTCGGCCATGTTCGCGAAGACGGCGATGCGCTGATGCCGGAGGGGCGGCCCAGGCTGTCCGTCGCCGGGGGGTCACGCCAAAGGGCAGTGGGTGCTCGGCCAAAACGGCAACTTAGAGAGCGATTAGCCTGGAAGACCCTTGCGGAAACGCGCGATTTCCATTGCACCCTGCGGCCCGACCAGATGCTCGAGCATCAGCTCGACAACCTGCTCGCTGTATGCGGGGCCCGAGCATGATGCGATGCCGTTCCAGCACACAACCGGCTTCTTCACGGGGTTGACGCCCAGCTCTTTGAGCCTTCCAAAGTTGTCGTGCCTGCTGCTGAGCGAATACGTGGTTGCTTTTCCGCCCTTAAGGATACCGCTTTCTGCAACAGGAAGGACACCCACGCACATGGTTGCCACGAAAGCGCCGTTGCCGTGCATCGCCCGCACCAAAGCGCGCAGTTCCGGGCAATAGGCCTCATCGAAGCCAAAGCCATGAAATCCCCCGGGCACCACAAGCGCATCGTATGAGAGGGGGTCCACTTCCCCAATGGGGACATCTATGGGAACGGAAAGGCCGAAACGCCCGTGCGCCACCTCGTGGAAGCCTGTGCAGTCAACGGACACGTTCGGAAGATGGGCCCTGTACCCTGTCCACCCGCACATCGAGAGCGCAGCAACCGCCTCAAGGTCTTCAAACGCCTCGGGCAAGAACAGAAGAACCTTCTTGCCCTCGCTCGCGCCCTTCGGCTCGCCGGGGGCGCCGGCGTTCGCAGAAGCCATCTCGCGATTCATGATAGATCCCCTTTCCCCAGAATGCTCAGCGAGTTCGTTTTCGGCACAACGGAGGCAACGGCCCCGAAGGCGCTCACCACGCGCTAGGCTTCACGCCCCGCAAGCAATATGCCCAGGATTCATCTTGGCCTGCAACAAGCCATCCGTCTTTTTCCAGATCGCGTCGAGTTTCTCGCATGTCCCGGCGCAAGGACTCATGATGTGAGCTCCTCCCGCGCATTCGGGGGTCGGTCCCTGCATCAACCCACGCAACGCCGCCGACGCCGCCAACAGGTATGCGAGAACCGGCAGCAAGACGAATGATAGCGCCAACTTGCCTTGCTCTTGAGCGCGATGCGGGCTTTAGGCCATGTATAGAGCAGTTTTCCGCAATAGTCAGGCTGCAGCACCCTGTCCATACGGGTCGCAAGCCGATTTGCCTCTCAATAGCATCAAGCAGCTCATCTTCGGGGGCATTGCGCCATAGAGGCTCAACGCCGCTCATCAAGGCCAAGCCAGCAGCCTGGATATTCTCAATCGTCTGCACCCTTCTTCGAGGATCCAAGTCAGTCAGATAACCTTCTCCCAAGCGAACAGCATGATACGCTGCATCAGCACCTGCCTCCCGAAGCTCGATTGCCTGCTCGAGCGAGAGATCTGGGCCGTTCACCAAAAGAATCACATGGTCGTCAATGACAAGACGTGCTACCGCTACAAAGGAAAGCAGCTTCTCGAAAGGGAGCGCGGCCGTCGACATCAGCGAAATCAGATTTGCGCCCTCTTGGCTGAACAAGCGCGCGAAAGCGAGCAATGCATCCATGTCCATCACGGAGCACTCTCTGCTATTGGAGTCATTGACCTGCGCAAAAGAACAGTATCGGCAATTCCCCGGGCAACGCAGCGAGTCAAGGCCAATTTGGGCATGCACGAAAGCACGGCCGCGGCACCTCTCCCAAGCCAGCCTCTTCGCCTCCTTTACCACAAGGAGGCTCTCAGGGGATTCCTCTGGAAACGAAAGCAGCCACGCGATTTCGTCGCGGCTAAGATGCTCTCCCGAACGTGCCTGTTCGATTATTTTCAAGACGATTCGGTCCAAGAGATGCAGCCTCCCTGCTATTTGTAAGCGCAGATAACCACGCTGCCGCAAGCACCATCCACAGCTTCCCAGACACCTGCGGATTTCAGGGCCTCAACGGACTCGAGCCTTCCTTTTTTCTTTGCCTTGCCCTGCAGAACGGCGCTCGTGTAAATGCTTTTCACTTCCAAATTCACACGCGAAAATCCAAGCTCTTCAAGAAAAGTCTCGTATTCTTCCCGCGTAGACACCCCGTTGGTGCATCCCATGATTGCGCACAAATCGCGCTGGGCAGAATCTGGAATCGCTTGCCATGAGACGATGTCGGAGACCACGAATCGCCCGCCGGGGCGAAGCACGCGAAGAGTCTCAAGCATAACAGCGCGCTTATTGCTGCTAAAGTTAAGAACGCAGTTAGACAAAACAACGTCAACCGAATTGTCAGGCAGCGGAATCGACTCGATGTTTCCCTCGATGAACTCAACGTTTTCGGCGTTGGCTTCGCTTGCGTTCTTATTGGCTAGTTCTATCATCTCGGGGGTCATGTCGAGCCCATAAACATGACCCGAAGCACCCACAAGACGCGATGCGATTATGGCGTCTATGCCTCCGCCGCTTCCCAAATCAAGAACGTGCTCGCCGGCCTTGAGCTCTGCCTTCGCCACAGGGTCTCCACAGCCACGCGAAGCCGCGATCGCCGCATCGGGGAGCCCGGCTACGATGCGGTCATCATATAGCTGCACCGCTTCTCCAACATGGATATCGCACTGCGAAGCCTGCGCGGCCACCTGCGCATAATGGCGGCGAATCGAATCTTCGCGCGCAAAGGGTTCCTTTAGCGCCCGGCTGCGCGAAAGCAGTCGCACCAACAGACGCAAAGCTAAAAGCGCAGCATCAAGCTCTTCTTTTGTTGTATATGTGGCCATGCTAATGCGGCACGTCCCCGTTAAGCCCATACTGGCGTGAAGAGGCAGCGCGCAGTGGCCTCCCGCGCGAATCGCCACGCCCAACGATGCGAGGAATTTCGACACGGTAATGGGCTTGACGCCCTCAACCGTGAACGAGACCAAGCCATGAAGACCTTCTTGCGCAGTGTGGTCTCCCCACACGGTAACGCCTTCTATAGAGCGCAAGCCGTCCATCAAGTAACGGGTCATAACGCGTTCGTGCCCGCAGATGTTGTTCGGGCCCAGACCCTTCACATAGCGGATAGCCTCTGCCAAACCAATTGCCTGAGAAATCGCAGGAGTGCCCGCCTCATATTGAATGGCCAAGGGACGCAAGTAGTAGCTGCCCTCGCCCACATGGGAAATCGAGCCGCCGCCCGACATCACAGGGTCCATCTCGTTGAAAGCATCGGCCGAGATCCATAGACACCCAATGCCCATAGGGCCATAGATCTTATGCCCCGAGAAAGCGACCCGGTCAGCATCAAGCTCGTCAACGCGCATCCCGCAATGAGGCAGCCCCTGCGCTGCATCGATCAAAACTCGAGCACCAACGCTCTTGGCGCGCTTAACGAGCCGGTCTAAGGGGTTTTCAACGCCTATCACATTAGACATCTGGGAAAGGGCCACAAGCTTAGGCTTCAGGGCAAGAGCACGTTCGTAATCTGCCTCGTCGATTGAGCCATCGGAAGATAACCACACCAATTCGACGTGCGCGCCGACTCGCTGGCTCAGCAGCAGCCATGGAAGATAGTTGGAATGATGCTCTGCCAAGGTCGTCACGATAACGTCGCCGCGCTCTATGTTGTGCGACCCCCACGAAAGTGCAACCAGGTTGATGGACTCGGTCGTATTCCGCGTGAAAACCACCTCACGGCGAGAAGCACCCAGGTACTCCTCCACCGCCTGACGCGCATCGTTGAAAGAAGCGGTTGCCTGCATCGAGAGCTCATAGGCCCCTCTGTATACGTTCGCGTTTTCGTGCTTGTCAAAATCTTCCATGGCCTGCAGCACCGATGCAGGGCGCTGCGCCGTGGCGGCCGAATCCAAATAGGCCAAAGAGCGTCTGTGCTTACGGTCGTTCAACAATGGGAAATCGCGGCGCACGTTTTGCGCGAACTCGTCGGCCCAGGCTAGCTCAGAAGAATAGCCGCGGCTGTCGCATCTCTCTTTCGCTTCAGATAGCATATCGCGAGCAACATCAATCGCGAAGCCGCATTCAGGGTTTGCGGGCTCGAAATCGTCTTTCTTACGGGGATCCGCCGATAGACAGGCCAGCTCCCGAGCAGATAGAACCCCGCTTTTACCAAAAGCTTCGATTGACGGAATGCCCGCATCGTTTGCGGAAAGAAGCTCCTCGCCAAACACAACATCCTCAACGCGCAAGCGTGGCATGGCGCGAAATCCCGAACGATCCAAAGGTTTGCTCAATTCCCCAGCGTCCACCGCATCCATTATGCTGCGAGAGACCAAGATCGGGGTTCTCCGGTACCACTCTATCCACGAGGCCACGAGATGCGAAGATGGCTTCTCTTGAAGACGCCTCGAAAGCTGCGCCAAATGCTCTCCTTCTTCGTTTCTCAGATGGGAACGCCAGCAGCACGGGCTAGGTTGCTAAAGCTTCATCTTCGGGGCGTCAGCCGCTTTCGGGTCAGCCTTGACAACCTGGACAAGGGAAATCACGAGAGCGATGCCGGCGGGGACCCAAACAAACAAAGCCTTCTGATGACAGGCCATCTCCGCGCTTGCGCATATTCCAATGCCAAGCGAAGTTGTCAGCACGATTGCAGCAACAGCGCAAACTGCAACAAGGATCGACGAAACGCGACGTCCCTCTTTCGTGGAGCACACAAACGAACACAACGCGCCCACAAGCCCCACGATGCCCACTATCGCAGTTGCGACGAAGACCCAATGGCATTTCATAGGAACCATATTGCCAGCCGTCGTCTCAAGCATCTTCGTGCAACCTTCGATGAAAAGCGACGCGGCAACCATCACAAGCATGCATACGGCAATCGCGGCCGCAGCAGCTTTCCAAACGTTTTTCCTCATTGAAATCCCTTTCGTAAAGATTCGCGCATCATTAATTCAGTTTCGCCTTTTTAGAAGACATGCGCGCATCAACGCTCGACGAACGTCTTGCCCTCAAGGTGCATTACACGCTTCGCGCGCGAAGCAAGCGCCTGATCATGCGTTGCATACAGAAGGATCCCGCCCTCTTCCACGCGCGAGAACAGCGTATCCGCAACGCTTTGAGAACTCGACGAGTCGAGGTCGTTCGTCGGCTCGTCGGCGATGATGATCGGGGGATCGAGCAGCAAGGCGCGCGCAACGGAAACGCGTCGCTTCTGCCCGATGCTTAGCTGATACGGAAAATGATCCATGCGGTCGGCAAGGCCAAGATCGGTTAAAAGCGACTGCGCGCGCCGGCGCGCATCGAAGGGCATCTTGCCCGCAAAACTTGCAGGGGCGGTAACGTTCTCTATGGCACGAAGCGACCCTACGAGCTGAGTATGCTGAAACACGAAGCCGAAGGTCTCGCGCCGCAGCGCAGAGAGCTCTTTGTCTCCCATCGAATCGCTGTCTTTTCCGTCGACGATCACCGTTCCGGTCGTCGATGAGAGAAGAAGGCCCAGCATAGAGAGCAATGTAGACTTTCCCGACCCGGACGGCGAGACGAAGGCGATGGAATCGCCGGGCTCGGCAGTGAACGAAATGCCTTCCAGGATCACGTTTTCGCCGTATGTTTTGCCGAGGTTCTCGACTTTCAGATATGCCATGTTAATCGATATCCCCCTGTTGCATTGCCAACGATGGATCCAACCGCCCGACTTGACGAAGCGGCCAAACGACCGACAGGAAAGACACAAAAGCAAACAGGGCAATGATACCCAAGCAAAATACCGCAACTGCCGGAGCGCCCAAGCCCACGAAGGGGAACGCCAAAGTGTCAAGAAGCAGGGAAATGAGCGACTCATAGGCCACCGCTCCCAAAGCAAGGCCGACAACCAGTCCAATTACCACAAGGCAGCAAACCTCGCCGCCGATGAGCTTCCTGATATCTGACTTGCTTGCGCCGATTGCGCGGTACAAAGCCAGCTCGCTCTTCCTGTCCCACACGCACGAGTAGAATCGCGCGAAAATCTGAAGGAGAGTTACGACCAACATAAGCACCGCCGACCCGGCGAGAAGAACAAACACAGCCTTGAGCTGAGCCTGTGCGCGCTCTGCGGTCTCCGAATGCTCAACATAGGAAAGCTCGCGCATAAGGTTCAGCTTGGTCTCAACGCGAGTGAGCTGCTCATCGTCGATCTCGACCATGATGCAACTGACCAGCTCGGATGGATCCCCGTACATATCCCAATAGCGCTCGTTGCCATCGGTATTGCGAGATATCTCCCGTGCGGTATCGATGTCCATGACGATGGACTCGTCAAGTTCTCCGCCCGACTCGGCCATCGTGGAAACCACGTTGTACGGCTTGCCCAAGATTGAGATCTGCCCTTGCGAGATGCCGTCGACGCGACTGCCGACGACGACTTCGTTCGCACCGAGCTCGCCGGCGAACCCTTCATCCAAAAGGGGCGTTACCACGAAATCGGTGGTGAAATCGACGCCAATGAGACGCGTGGGGCTTGTCGCCGAACAGCAGGATTGGTCGAGCGTTTGGCTAAAGAACTGCCCCGTCACGCGCGTAACTCCCTCAATGTCAGAAACGGCACGCACCTCATCTTCGGTCATGTACATCGACACCGGTGCGCCCGTGAACAGAAGGTCAGCACCGGTCAAGTATTTCTCGGCATCGGCTGGAACCACCATGATGTCAGCGCCACCGCGCTCGTCCGACAACTCTATGCCCTTCGTAACGCCTCCGTAAACAAGGCCGAACGCGAGAATCAACGCCGCGCTCAGCGCGACAGATGCGATGATCGACGCCGTTTGCACTTTACGCATGCGCAAGCTGCGCAGTATCAACGAACCCAACGCCTTCCCTTTCCCTTCGTCTCTCGATTTCTCCCTCGTGCAGCGCGGCTTTCGCCCCACAAACCGTTCGCTCAAGCGGCTCGTCAAAGCAATGAGCCTTGGCGAGCCGCCCTGTGTCATCAAAAGAGATGTGCCTAATTGCGCTTACGATAACTAGATGGTGTAAATCTCACCCAACTCGGCCAAGCGAGCAGCGCAGCCCTTCGTGTCGGCCGTGTCCTTCGCGACGTCGCCGCGGAAGTCAACCACCATGTCGACAAGGCTGTCGAGGTAGGCATCGACCTTCGAAGCATCAGCAGGAGCTTCGGTGAGCACGCCCGCGTCGTAGAGCTCGCGCCAACGCTCCTTGCTCGAAGCGCGCATGTCCTTCTCGTTGCCATGGCCCCACAAGTAGTTCACGGTCAAGCCGCGCTGGATCTCGGGGAACGCGTTATCGGCATAGCCCTTCTCCATGGCCATGTCGATGGCTCGCTGGGGATCTTCGTTGATGTAGTCGCTGGCCATTGCCATCGCCTTCGTCAGCTTATCGCCCATCTCGGGGTACTTGGCGAGGTTGTTCGAATTGCAGCCGATGAAGCAGCAGTAGTACTCGCCAAGATCCTCGCAAGACGTGTAGAAGAAATGGACATCATCTTTGTTGTTCCAGCGAATAGGATAGGTGGTGGCATCGGAGCCGCACGCTGCGTCGATCTCGCCGTTCTTCAACGCATCCGCGATGGTCGAGCCGGAGTACTTCACCCATTCAATGGTGGAGGGGTCGCCGCCTTCGCGGGCGCACAGCGAGATGCACTCAGTGTATGCGGGGCCGTTCATCATGGTGGTGCCCACGCGGCGACCGGCGAGGTCTTTGCAGGATTTGATGTCGGGGTTGTTCGTGACGCCCGACCAGCAACCCACATGGATTGTGTCGAGGTGCTTCAAAGGCATGCCCTGGTAAATGGCTGGGAAGTCGCCGGGGGTCGACTCGAAGAAGTCGATCTCGTCGTTAGCGAGCAGGATGGACACGTCGCTCGTGATCAAAGTGATCTTCGGGTCGAGGCCCGCTTCCTCGAAATAGCCGTTCTCGATAGCCACGTACACGGGAAGCTCGCACGGGGAGCCGCCCCAGTAGCCGATGGTGCACGGCGTTTTGTCACTCGACGCAGCAGCAGAGCTGCTCTCCTGCTTGGCAGACTCGCCGCCGGCGCAACCAGCCACAACGCCGCCCATCGCTGCAACCGCCGCCGTAGCACCGGCAGCCTTCACGAACGAGCGACGGCTCAAGCCCTTGCTAGTACTTTCCTTCATATTGTCCCTTTCCCTTTTGTCTTCATCGATTCCCGAACCGCCCGATCTGATCGGCGGCCCTTCCTGTCATCAAACAGCGCGAAGCTGAGTGAGCACTACCAACGCACAAGGCCCTTCTGCCACCTGAGCAGCCAATTGCGCACCGCGAACATCAAAGCCGTCAGGGTGGCGAAGATGATTATCATGGCCAAAACGTAAGCGAACACTACGCCGAAGTTCGCGATGGTTCCCCATGTGCTCACGGCGAGCGCAAGGCCAGACTTGACGCCGCAAAGCTCTGCCGCCGACAGCGCCCCGAACGAACCGGCAAGGGCCATGAACAGGGCGTCGGCCAATGCGGGCGCAGCGGCCGGGATCATCACATGGGCTACGATGCGCGTTTTCGATGCCCCGAGCGTTTGAGCCCTTTCGATCAGCGCGATATCGGTGTTCTTAATGGCATTCGACAACATGAGCGTCATGGGGAACCAAGCAGCCAGCACGATCGCCGCCACCGATCCCGCATGGCTCGACCCGAACATCTTCACGAACACGGGAAGCCACACCAAACCGGGCACGGGGCCCACAATCTTCAGCAGCGGCGCAAGCCAATAGTTCGCCAAGCGCGAGCAGCCGCATAAAACGCCCGAAGCAAACCCCAAAACCAAGCCAATGCTAAGGCCCTCAAACAACAACAACAGAGACGCTTGCGCCGACTCGATCACCTTGAGGTGGTTAACCGTGAGCTGCTCGAGCACTTTGTCGGGGCTCGGGATAAACGGCAGTTTCATATACCCAGTCTTCAGCGTGGCGATATCCCAAACTTCAAGGAACACAAAGAGAAACG